>DATLVL010000367.1:0-10196 GCA_035577525.1 Gemmatimonadales bacterium
CCGCCGCACCGACGGTGGACGACGGCTTCGGACGGCGCAACAGCGTCGTCAGTGTGAATACGATCAACGGACGGATCCTGTGAAGCGGCTCTCGGTGGTACTTGTGGTGGTGGGGGGGCTCGCCCACGGCCTGGCGGCGCAAGGCGACGTGCGTGCGCGGCTCGTGGGTCGAGTTTCCCCCGAACTGGTGCAACTCGTCGGAAGGTTGGCGGATTCGGCCGGGGCCGTCGGCTTGCCGGACGCGCCCCTCGTGGACAAGGCGCTCGAGGGCGCGGCCAAGGGTATCGCGCCGGACCGCATCGCGAATGCCGTTCAGGGTGTGTTCGGGCAGCTCAGCACCGCCGCGAGCGTCATGCGCGGCACCGGTGCCGCGCCGACCACCCAGGAGATCGAGGCCGGGGCATTCGCCCTCGGCGCCGGTCTCACGAGCGGTGACGTGGCTGTGTTGACGGAAACCGCCGATGCCAGCCATCCCACGATGGCGGTGTTGCAGGTCGCCGGCGCGCTAGCAGCGCTGGGCGTTTCACGTGCCCAGACGGTAGGACTCGTCCGGGCGGAAGTGCGATCTGGGTTGCCCCTCGGGGACCTGACGAACCTTCCGGCGCAGGTTCAAGCCGCCGCCGCAGGCGGCGTCTCCCCCGACGCTGCGGCGTCGGGGCTCGAGCGGGCCGCCCAGGCGCACGCGGTTCAGGGCGTGCAACCGAAGGGGAAAGCGAAAGGCAATCCCCATCGGCCGTGAATTGTTGACTCCGTAGCGGAGGATCCAGGCTCGGCATTGGGCACCTCGAGCCCCCTCCGCCTACGGAATGCAGGTTTTGTGGGATACGGGCAGTTCGACGGTGTCGGGCCATTTTGCACCCTCACGGTCCGTCATCGACGACTCCGGCGTGCTCGGTACGGAGGTGGTTGTCACACCGACGTAGGCAGTAGGGCCGTCGGGGCTGGAGGCGGGCGCGAGGGGTCTCGTCCGCCTCCACCTGTCCAGCTTCATGAGTAGATTTCCCCCCCCATGCCAACCTCCCATACACTCGGATTTCCTCCGCTCGGTGCCGCGCGCGAGCTGAAACGCGCTACGGAAGGGTACTGGAGCGGCAAAACGACTCGTGACACCCTGCTTGCCACCGCTGCCGAGCTGCGGTCGCGACACTGGCGGCTGCAGCGCGAAGCGGGGATCGATCTGCCTCCATCGAACGATTTCTCGCTTTATGACCGCGTCCTCGACACCTGTGCGCTCGTAGGAGCCGTCCCCGCTCGCTACGGCTGGAGCGGCTCGACCGTCGATCTCGACACCTACTTCGCGATGGCGCGCGGCGTGCAGGGGGGCGGCAAAGACGTCACCGCGATGGAGATGACCAAGTGGTTCGATACCAACTACCACTACATCGTCCCCGAGTTCGCTGAGGACCAGCAGTTCCGGCTCAGCTCCACGAAGCCGGTGGCCGAGTTCACGGAGGCGAAGCAGCTCGGCATCACCACCACGCCGGTGCTGGTCGGGCCGGTCACTTTCCTGCTGCTCGGCAAGACGAAGCGTGAGGGGTCTGATCGACTCAGCCTGCTCGATCGTCTGCTGCCCGTGTACGCCGAGGCGATCCAGCAGCTGGCGGCCGCCGGCGCCCAGTGGGTGCAGATCGACGAGCCATGTCTCGCCCTCGATCGCACGGCCGGCGAGCGGGAAGCGTTCCGCAAAGCCTATGGGTTCCTCGCCGAGAAGACCGGCGGCGCCAAGCTGCTATTGGCGACGTACTTCGCCGGGCTCGCCGAGAACCTCGCCACGGCGCTCGCCCTGCCGACGCATGGATTGCATGTCGATCTGGTCCGGGCGCCGGAGCAGCTCGACGCGCTGCTCGAGGCGTGGCCCAAAGGCCGTGTGCTGTCGCTCGGCGTGGTGAACGGCCGCAACATCTGGCGCACCGATCTCGACGCCGCGCTCAAGCCGCTGGAGCGCGCCGTCGCCAAGATCGGGGCCGACGCGCTGTGGGTCGCCCCGTCCTGCTCGCTGCTGCACGTACCGCTCGATCTCGATCTGGAGACGAAGCTCGATTCCGAGATCCTGCCCTGGCTGGCGTTCGCCAAGCAGAAGCTCGCCGAGGTGGCGACGCTGACGCGCGCGCTGCGCGAGGGGCGCACGTCGCCCGTTGTGGCCGGCGCCCTGGCGCAGAGTGCGCAGGCGGTCGCCGCGCGGCGGTCGTCCCCGCTCACCCTCAACGCGGTAGTCCGACAGCGGGTCGCCACGATCAGCGAGCGCGACCTGCGCCGGGCGACCTCGTTCGCCGAGCGACGCAAGCGGCAGCTCGAGCTCCCGCCGTATCCCACGACGACCATCGGCTCGTTTCCGCAGACCGCCGAAGTACGCAACGCCCGGCGCCGCTTCCTGAACGGCGAGATGAGCCCCGCGGAGTACGACCGCTTCATCGAGGAGCAGATCACCAAGACGCTCACGCTGCAGGAGGACATCGGCCTCGACGTCCTCGTGCACGGGGAGTTCGAGCGCAACGACATGGTCGAATACTTCGGCGAGCAGCTCGCCGGCTTCGCCTTCACCGAGCATGGCTGGGTGCAGTCGTACGGGACGCGCTACGTCAAGCCGCCGATCATCTTCGGCGACGTGGCCCGGCCCGGTCCGATGACGGTGCGCTGGAGCGCGTTCGCGCAGTCGAAGACGCGCCGTCCCGTGAAAGGAATGCTGACGGGCCCGGTGACGATTCTGCAGTGGTCCTTCGTGCGCGACGATCAGCCGCGCGCCGAGACGGCGCGGCAGCTGGCGCTGGCGATCCGGGACGAAGTGAAGGACCTCGAGGCCGCCGGGATCAGGGTCATCCAGATCGACGAGCCGGCCCTGCGCGAGGGTATGCCGCTGCGGCAGGCGGACTGGGCGGGCTACCAGGATTGGGCAGTCAACGCCTTCCGGCTGGCGACGAGTGGCGTGGCGGACGACACGCAGATCCACACGCACATGTGCTACAGCGAATTCAACGACGTGCTGCAGGTCATCGCCCGGATGGATGCCGACGTCATCTCGATCGAGAATGCGCGCTCGGGATCCGAGCTGCTGCGCGCCTTTCAGGGCTATCACTATCCCAATGAGATCGGTCCGGGGGTCTACGATATCCATTCACCGCGCGTCCCGACGGTGAACGAGATCGTGGCCGCGCTCTCGGCGATGCGCGGCGTGCTCGACGAACGGCAGATCTGGGTCAATCCCGATTGCGGCCTGAAGACCCGCGGCTGGGCGGAAACCGTGCCGGCGCTGAAGAATCTGGTCGCGGCAGCCCAGCAGCTTCGCGGGGCTGGCGCGCGGAATTAGGTTACCAGCATGGCTTCCGACATCCGGATCACCGCCGAGCCCGTCGACGCGCAACGCTGCAAGTTTCTCGTCGACCACCCCGTCTATCAGGGGGTACGCCGCTTCGCCGACCGGAGCGAGGCGGCGGGATCGCCACTCGCGGAAGCGCTGTTTGCGCTGCCGGGGGTCCGGGAGCTGATCGTGTCGGGTAACCTCGTCACGGTCGTGAAGGACTCCCCCGAAGCGTGGCAGGTGGCGGGGAAGGCCGTGGGCGCGGCGATCCGCCAGGCGCTGAGCGCCGACGCTCCGGCAATCGCCGATCGCCCCCCGGCGACGGGCGGGCGCCTAGTCTCCGACGACGAACTGTACGAGCGCGTCAGCGATCTGTTCGAGCAGCAGGTGAACCCAATGGTCGCGCGCCACGGCGGCCGGGTCGAGCTGATCGACGTGCAGGAATCGATCGTGATGCTGCGCATGAGCGGCGGCTGCCAGGGCTGCGGCATGGCGAGCGTGACGCTGCGCCAAGGCATCGAAGGGATGATGAATCAGTACCTCCCGGAAGTGAAGGGGATCGTGGACATCACCGACCACACTTCCGGAACGAACCCGTACTTCGCTTCCGCCAAGAAGTAGCCCGACGCGCCTCCTCTTGCTGTTGCCGACCACCACGTACCGGACATCGGCGTTCGTGGAGGCGGCGCGCAAGCTGCAAGTCGACCTCACCGTTGCATCGGAGCAGCCGAGCACATTCGAGCAGGCTCGGCCCGATGCGTTGCTCACCCTCGATTTCCATGATCTCGACCGAGCCGTGCAGGAAGCGTGCGTGTTCGACACGCGCTTTCGGCTCGCCGCGGCGCTTGGTGTCGACGACGACACTGTCGTCATCGCCACGGCGATCAATCGCGGCCTCGGTCGGCCGGGAAACACCATCGCAGCGGCTCAGGCCGCCCGCGACAAGCTGCTCCAACGGACTCTGCTCGGCAGCGCCGGGGTGTCGGTGCCGCGATTCGGCGTGCACACCATCGGAACGGACCTGGAGACCTCAGCGCAGCGTACGCACTATCCGTGCGTCATCAAGCCGCTTCGCTTGAGTGCGAGTCGCGGGGTGATCCGCGCAGACGATCCCGCGGGATTCGTGGCTGCCGTTGCGCGACTCGCTGCCATCCTGGAGTCCACGTGCGATCCCAGGGATCGTCCCGCCATGGAGTACCTCGTGGAGGACTTCATCCCGGGCCAGGAGGTGGCGCTCGAGGGCTTGCTGGTCGATGGTCACCTGCATGTTCTGGCGCTATTCGACAAGCCCGATCCCCTGGACGGTCCCTTTTTCGAAGAGACGATCTACGTCACACCCTCGCGCCATTCCGGGAGCGAGCAAGCGGCGCTGATCGAGTGCGCGCGGCAGGCCGCCGCCGCGCTCGGGCTGCGTGACGGCCCGATCCACGCCGAGCTGCGATTCAACGAGCAGGGGCCGTGGCTCATCGAGCTGGCGGCGCGGCCGATCGGCGGCCGCTGCTCCGCCGTGCTGCGCTTCGGGGACGGCAGCATCTCCCTCGAAGAGATCGTGCTGCGTCACGCGCTCGGCATGCCGCTGCCGTCGCTCGAGCGGGAGCGCAGCGCCGCGGCGGTCATGATGATCCCGGTTCCCGGCGCCGGTGTCCTCGAGGACTCCACCGGCGTCGATGACGCAAAACGCGTCCCTGGTGTGGAGGATGTCGTCATCACCGCCCACCGCGGGGAGACGCTCGTGCCGTGGCCCGAGGGCTCCCGCTATCCCGGTTTCATCTTCGCGCGCGCCGCTACGCCTGCCCTGGCGGAGCGCGCCGTGCGCGAAGCGCACCGCCGCTTGCGCTTCATCATCCGGCCGTCTCCGTGAGCCTGCTACCGCTGCCGCGCGATCCGTGGCCGCGTTTCGCCAACGAGCGGGCCACACGGTCCGCGCAGCTGGCGCTGTACGCGCTGGTGCTGCTTTGGGCGACGGCGGAGATCGTCCGGTCGCTGGGCCGCCAGCACGCCGTGATCTTCGAAGGCTACGTGCAGGTCGGCGACCTGGTGCTGACGGGCGGCGATCCCTACAGCCTGGCGATCAACACGTGGCCGCCGTTCTTCTTCTTCATCGCCGGCGCCCTGGCGCTGCTGGCCAAAGTGTCGGCGACACTGGCGCTCTTCCTCTGGCAGGTGGGCGGCGTCCTCGCGATCTGGGGATGCTGCCGCTTGTCGGCGGAGATGTTCGTCGCGAGCGAAAGCCCGATCACATTCTGGCCGCGCGACGCACGCCATTGGGCATTCGGCTCGAGCCTCGTGATCGTGCCGTTTCTCCTGACCGCCCGGCTGTTTCAGGAGCACGTGCAGCACACGCAGATCAACGCGCAGGTGCTGTTTCTCGTGTTGCTTGCCTTCCGGTTGTTCGGGCGCGGGCGGACCGCACAGGGAGGGCTCTCGCTCGCCGTCGCTGCCAGCACGAAAGCCGTGCCCGTGCTGCTCGTCCCCTACCTGTTGTACAAGCGGGCCTGGCGGGAGCTCGGCTGGACCGTCGCGTTTCTCCTCCTCCTGAACGTCGCGCTGCCCGCGCTGGTGTTCGGCCCGGCGCGCGCCCTCGGGGCCTGGCACACCTGGCGGGCGGTCGCCGGACGAGAAACCGCCGACCCGACACCGCATTTCATGAACCAGTCGTTCCCCGCGGCGCTGAAGCGGCTGTTCACGGAAACGGGCAGCCTGCGCGATCCGCTGCACTACGCCGTCGCCGATTGGCCGGCGCGCGCAGTACAGGGAGCGTTCGTGGCGTGCGCGCTCGCGGCGGCGCTGTTACTCGCCTGGCGCTTCCGGCGCCACTCGCGTGACTGGACCGACCCACGGGTGGCCGCTGAGCTCGCCATCCTGCTGGGTGCCATGGTGGTCGTCGATCCGCTCGCCTGGAAGGCGCATTATGTCGTGCTGATCGTCCCTGCCACGTTTGCCTGGTGGGCACTACGCCAACGAGGCCGGCAGGCGGGGTGGTGGCGGTGGGGGATGTTCTGGAGCAGCGCGGCGTGCATTACCCTCAGTGCGCCGGCGATCGTCGGGAATCACATGAGGGACGTCCTTGAGTCGTTGAACGTCATCTTGGTGGGGGCTGTATTGCTGCTAGTGCTGGCCGTCTCGCTGGTAGACGCCCAGACGCCCAGTGTAGACGCCAAGCCGCCGAGCCGCTGAGTGGGAGTGAGGAGCCAGGGAATGGGATCGGCACCCTGACACCTGACTCCTATGAACCACCCGGCGGCTCGGCGTCTCCTGAGCGTCTCTTCCCTACTGCTTTGTGATCTCGAGTGCGCCCAGGTGCACATTCAAATTGTGATTGACCCTGAATCCAACTATCCCGCTGTCGTCCACGTCACTCGCATTCGCCTTGTACACGATCTTCCCGTTGACCAGGAAGGTGGCGTCGGTAGGAGTCACGCGGATCGTCAGAGTGTTTTCCAGCGGTTTCGTCGTCTCGACGCTGCCGCCGGAATCCCGCTTCGCGACGGCGTCGCTCGCGGTCCAACCCTTGGTCACCGCCCACGTCGAATCCCCCAAACGCCGTTTGACCAGGAACATCCCGTCTTCGCGGATCAGGAAGTAGGTGTAGCGCTGTCCCGCCGCGGCGAGGGTGCTGCCGCCGATGAGCAGGCCGTAGCCCTCGTGATGGTCGCGGTGCGTGTCGGAGGAGAACTGCCAGAACTTGGCCTCGGCGGTGTAGCTCCCGGTGGCGTTGTCGGCGTCGCGCCAGAAGATACTGGCCGGTCCAAGGTTGACATGGTGGCCGACGCTCATGGAGTCGAATTTCACGTTGGTCAACGGACGGTTGCCGTCGGTGCGCGCATGCCAGCCTGGGGGCAGCGTGCCGCCACCCGCGACGGAGCGGTCGGGATCGGCCTGGGCCGCGAGGCCAGCAGCCGCGCCGCAGGCCAGCAGGGTAGCATAGACAGTGGGGCGGAACGAGTGCAGCATCAGGTGCTCCGGAGAACTGTGAGTGAAGGGAGTCAGTTGAGATCTAAGTGAGCCACGCGCGTCGTCTCAGTCAAGAGGAAGAACGATCGCTGCTCGAGCGGTTGCTGGCGCGCGACGAACGCGCGCTGGGCGAGTTGTACGATCTGCTCGCCCCGTGGGTGCTCGGGGTGGCGGCACGCATCCTCGGGGATGAGGACGAGGCCGAAGACGTGCTGGGCACAGTGTTCGAGCAGGTGTGGTCGCGGATCCATCTGCACGATCCGGAACGCGGCCCACTCGTGCCCTGGGTGTTGTCGATCGCGCGCAATCGCTCGGTGGACCTGCTGCGCCGCCGCCGCCGGTGGTGGCGCAAGGCGCAGCGAGTCGAGCGGGAGTGGCAGGTTGGCGCCGACGTCGTCGTGACGGCCCCCGATGCGTCGGGCGCCGAGGCGGCGGTGCCGGGGTGGCCGGTGCACCGCGCCGTACATCAGGCGCTCGCCGGGCTGCCGCCGGAGCAGCGGCGTGTGGTGCTGCTGGCGTATTTCGAAGGGCTGTCGCACATGGAGATCGCGCGGCGCACCGGCGATCCTCTGGGGACGGTCAAGACGCGGCTGCGGCTCGCCCATCGCAAACTGGAGGACTCGCTGCGCAACCTGCGGGATTGGACCGCATGAGCGACTGGCTCGGGATGGCTGCCGCGCCGCGCACGCCGCGGCCGGAGCTCAAGGACCGTGTGTTGCGCCGCGCCCAATCGGCGCGGCGGATGCAGTGGTCGATGCTCACGGCAGCGGTGCTCGCGGGCGTGCTCGCCGGCGGCGGGCTGTTCTGGCTCCGCGCCGCCCAGCTGGAAGGGCATCTCGCGGCGGCGCGCGACACGCTGAACCTGTTGCGCCAGCCAGGAGGCCGGGTCCTCATGATCCCCGTGACGACCGCCGGCCGTCCCGGCGCCCTGACTGTGTACGCCGACAGTGTCACGCGGCGCTGGCTCGTCACCTGCCACCACCTCACGCCCAACCTGCCGGGACAGACGTACCAGCTCTGGTTCCTGACGGGGTCGGTGGCGCGACCCGCGGCGGTGATGCCGATGGATCGCGACGTCCCGATGGTGATGACGCTCGAGGAGCCGCCTGAGGCGGGGAAGGTGACGGGACTGGCGATGAGTGTGGAGCCTCGCGCTGGATCGAAGGCCCCGACGGGCGCGCTCGTGTTCCGCGTCGAGCTCTGACCGCTACCGCTCGGACGCGAGCTGGTGCACGGTGACCAGCTCCATGATTTTCAGTTTCCGCTTGCCCATCGGCAGGGTGATTGCGACGGTATCGCCGACTTTGCCGCCGAGCAGGGCTTTCCCGAGGGGAGAGGCCATGGACACGGCTATCTCGTCCCCGGCGTCATCGCCCTCGATGAACTCGCCCAGCGTCAGTGCGTAGACTTCCCGCTTTTTCGTCTCGGCATCCTGCACCGTCACCCGCGAGCCGAATCCGACACGGTCCTTGGGGATGTCCTTCTCCGAGACGTCGGAGAGCTTGGAGAGGCGCAGGCGCAGGTGGTGCACACGGGCCTGGGCGAACTGCTGCCGCTCCAGCGCCGCTTTGTACTCGGAGTTCTCCCGCAAGTCGCCATGGGCGCGCGCCTTCTCGATCTCCTTCGGTAAGACGAAGTTGATCTCGTGATTCAGGCGCTCGACTTCCGCCTGCAGCCGGTCCTTCAGCTCTTGCAGCATGGCGCGAGGCGTAGAAGCTAGGCGACATTTCTCCCCCAGTGCAAGGTCTCGTCGAGCTTTCCAAACCCCGCATCACACAGCTCGTGGTGCTCACCGCTGCGGCCGGCTTCTACCTCGGATCGCGCGATCCATTTCGCGTCGGGGTCTTCTTCGCCACTCTCGCCGGTACCGCCCTCGTCGCCGCCGGGACGAATGCGATGAACATGATCCGCGAGCGCGACATCGACGCACAGATGCGACGCACCCGCTCCCGCCCGCTGCCGGCGGGCCGCGTGTCACCGCGGGCCGCCATCCTGTTCGCCGTCGCGGCCGCGACCGTTGGACTCGCCGTGCTGGCATGGTGGGTGAACCTGCTCACCGCCGCCCTCGCGGCGCTCACACTCGCGAGCTACGTGTGGGCGTATACATCGCTCAAGCGGCGCAGCACCCTCAATACGCTGGTCGGAGCCGTCCCCGGCGCCCTCCCGGTGCTTGGTGGGTGGACGGGTGCGGGGGGAGCGCTCGACCCTGCGGCTTGGGCCCTCTTCTGGACGCTGTTCCTGTGGCAACTGCCGCACTTCCTCGCCCTCGCCTGGATGTACCGCGAGGACTATCGCACCGCCCAGCTGCACATGTTGTCCGTGGACGACGAGGACGGCCGGCGCACGGCGAAGATGGCGCTGCTCTACGCCGTCGCGCTCGTTCCGGTGAGCCTGCTCCCCTCATTGTTCGGTGTCACGCGCGTGGTGTACTTCGCCGGGGCCCTGCTGCTCGGCTGCGGGTACGTCGCTGCGAGCGTGCTCATGCTGCGCGACCCCAACCGCCGGGCGTGGTGGGTGTTCGTGGCGTCGATCGTGTACCTGCCGGCGCTCCTGACGCTGGCGGTAATCGACAAAGTGAAGGTTTACTGAGTGAGAGCCTTCGCCCGCGCATTCCTGTGCTGCATGGTGCTTGCGTGCGCGGCGTCGCCGAGCCCTCGCCCGGTCTCGAAACCAATGCTCGAGCACCTGGCGACGGGTTCCACCGCTTTGCTGCAGGCGGTGAGCGCTCCCCATGAAGGAACAGTGTGGGTGAGCGGCCACGCCGCGGCAGTGCTGCGGTCGACCGACGGCGGAGCGACGTGGACGTCGATCGTGGTGCCCGGTGCCGCGGCGGACTCGCTGCAGTTTCGCGACGTCTACGCCGTCGACGCGACGACAGCGTATCTGCTCGCGGCAGGTCCGGGATCGCGTTCGCGCATCTATAAGACTAGCGACGGCGGCCGAAACT
>DATLVL010000368.1:0-23674 GCA_035577525.1 Gemmatimonadales bacterium
CGCGGTGAGCGGCCGGCCGAAGAACCACCCTGCGACGACGCAGCACAGCGCCGAGATGGCCATGGCGAGGCTGGTGATCGTCGTGCGCCCGAAACGATCGGCGTACTTCCCACCGAGCCAGCAGCCCACCGCTCCGCTGCCGACGACGCTGAACGTGATGAGGGCGGCGCGCGTGCGGACGTCGGCGCCACTCTGCATACCGGCGAACCGCGCCGTCTCGCTCGCCGTCACGAACGCCGCCATCCACGTCCACATCGCGTACAGCTCCCACATGTGCCCGAGGTAGCCGAGGTTCGCGAACAACACAGCGCGGTCGCGCAGGATGCGCGGCGTCGCCGACCAGGAGAATGGGGGCGAGGGGACAGCGTACGGTCCGTCGTTCGGGACGAGACGCACGAGCATCGCGCCGACGAACGCCGACGCCGCTGCGACAAGCAGGACGGCGCGCCAGTGACCCGGGGGCACGAGCCAGCGCACGAGATGCGGTGCGGCCGAGCCCAGCGTCAACGCGCCCACCAGCACCCCGATCGCCCACCCGCGCGCGTCCCGGAACCACCCTGCGGCGATTTTCATCCCGGGCGGATAGACGCACGCCAGCGCGGCGCCCGTGATGAACCGGAATGTGATACCGACCGCCGCGCTGGGTGAGAGCGCGACTCCCACGGTCGCGAGGGCGGCCACCACGGCCGACGCCGACACGAGACGCCGCGCCGACCACATGTCCGACAGCGTCAGGATCGACGACACGAGTGCGCCGGCGACGAACCCCAGCTGCACCGACACGGTGAGTCCCGCCGTACCGGCGGCGCCGAGCTGCCATTGGGTGGCGAGCGCGGGGGCGACAGCCGAGGCGCTGAACCAGGGCGCCATGGCGAGCAGCTCCGCCAGCGCCAGCACCGCGAGCACACCGCGGGCGGTCAGAGTCCGGTAGGATGGTCGAGAAAGACCCAGGGGATCGCGAATGTCGCGCTCAGATGCTCGGCCAGGGCACGCACCCCGAACGTCTCGGTCGCATAGTGACCGCCGTAGAACACGTTGAGGTGCAGCTCTTCGGCGTCGAAGTAGGTGTGGTGATTGCCTTCACCGGTGATATAGGTATCGAGGCCCGCCTCCCTGGCCTCGGCCATCAACGAAGCTGCGGCCCCGGTAACAATTCCGATGCGCTTCGACTTCTTGGGCCCGAACAGCATTCGTTTCGGCTGGGCGCCGAGCAGTGCAGCGAGCTGATCTCCCAGGGCGTCGCGCGCGATGTCGAGCTCTCCCCGCACGCCGATCGGTTGCCCGTGCCAGATCCCGAACGGCTCCGTGTTGCAGACTCCGAGCCGCCGGCCCAGCACCGCTGCATTCCCCAGCTCTGGATGGCAATCGAGGGGCAGGTGCACGCTGTACAGCGCGATGCCGTGTCGCACCAACGCGGAGAACCGCTCGAGATAGGAGTCGCCTGAACCTTTCCTGCTCCAGGAGAGCCCGTGATGCACGATCAGCAAGTCAGCAGACTCGGTAATGGCGTGCTTGACCGTGGCGGCGGTGAGATCGACGGCAGCGGCGATGCGGGAGACCGTCCCGGCGTTCGCGACCTGGAGTCCGTTCTGAGCCTCGGGGTAGTCCTGGATTGCCTGCACGTTGAGGAGATCGTCGCTATAGCGGACGATGTCGCCGAGCAGCATGGGGTTAGGTGGCGGACGCGGAGCGCGGGTGTTGGACAGTATTAAAACAATATCACGACATCATAGAGACAGTCCAGGTACGGAGAACCTGACAGAGAGAATCTCATCTCTCGTCTCCACATGCAGTTAGCCAATCCACATTGCACGTAGACAAGCTGTGGACAAACTCCCCCTCTTCAATGCCCAGCGCCTGCGGCAACGCCCGCTGCGGCCCCTTCCCCGGCGCCTTCGCTCATCCGCAGCACGCCGTTGATCTCGCCGCCCTCCTGCACGAGGAGCCGGCGGGTGGCGATGTCGCCGTGCACGAGGCTTGTGGTCTGCAGCTCGACGCGCTCCGAGGCCTGGATGCTGCCGCGCACTTCGCCGCCGATGATCGCTTCGCGGGTCACGACATCGCCTTCAACGAGCCCGCCCTTGGCCACCAGCACCTGGCGGCCTGCCTGAACGGTCCCGACGACCGTGCCTTCGATCTTCACCACGCCTTCGGCGGAGATATCCCCGACCACCCGCATCCCCGACCCGATGATCGACAGCCCCGCCTCGGCGGCGGAGAGTCCTGATTTCTCTGTGAACATCGCCATCTTCAGTTCCCCTGTTTGACGAGCGTGAGCGGGTCGAGCGACTGGCCCTGGCGCCGCACTTCGAAATGCAGATGGGGCGCGGTAGAGCGTCCTGAGTTTCCGGTCAGGGCGATCACGACGCCCGCGCTGACGGTGTCATTCTCGTGCACCAGCACGCGCGAAGCATGACCGTACATGGTTTCATATCCGTCGGGATGGCGCAAGAGGACAAACATCCCATAATCGCCATCGGCCCCCGTGGCCGCCACCGTACCGCCACCCGAGGCCCGGATCGGCGTCCCGACCGGGGCGGCGATGTCGATCCCGGGGTGGGTCTCACCCTGCGCGTCCCCCTCCCCTACTCTGCCGCGCGTCACGAAGCCGTCGAGATCGCCTAGCGGCCAATGCGTCGGCAGGGAAGGGCCGACCTCGTAGCGCTTGGTCCCGGCCGGGGCGGCTCGCACGGGGACCGAGTGCATCAGGACCACCGCGGCCACGCCCGAACCGGTGTCGCGCGGGGCACGGCCGCCGAGCAGCTGGCGCACCGACTGATAGTTCGCCTCAGCGCGGTTGAGCGCGGCTGCGAGCTGCTGCACGCGTCCATTTTCTTCCTGCAGCCGAGCCACCTCGCGATCGAGCCGCTGGGCGCGCGCTGCGGCGCGGAATATCGGACCGGCAAAGGCGAAGAACAGGACCACCATCAGACTGATCGCGAGCGCGCCCCACTTCGCCGCCGCGAACGCCCACATCGGCAGCCGATACTGTTTCGACGCGAGGTCGCCGTCCTTGTGGACGACGATCGTGACGCCGCGCGGCTTGGCATTCATCCGTCGAACGGCGTGCCCAGGATCAGCTCGAGGATGCGCGCCAGGTCGTCGTTCGAATAGAACGCGACATGCAGCTGGCCTTTGCCCTTCGCGCGCAGCGAGACGCGCACGTCGGTGCCGAGGCGGCGGCGCAGCGCGTCTTCGACGCGACGGACCTCGGGCGCCGGGGCGAGTCCGCGCTTGAGTCGCGGTCGGCGCTCGGGCGCGCGTCCACCGCGTACGCGATCTTCGACGTCGCGCACCGACAGTCCCTGTGTCGTCGCTTCGCGCGCCAGCGCCGTGACGGTGCGCGGGTCGTCGAGCGCGAGCAGGGCGCGCGCGTGTCCGACGCTCAGAAGACCGTCGTGCAGCATCTGCAGCACCACGTCGGGGAGCTTGAGGAGACGGAGGGCGTTGGCCACCGTCGACCGGTCGCGACCGACCGCGATGGCGACGTCCTGTTGGGTCAGCTCGAACTCGGCGATGAGCCGCTCGTAGCCGCGCGCTTCGTCCACGGCGGAGAGATCGTCGCGCTGCAGGTTCTCGATCAGGGCGAGCGTCAGCACCGTACGGTCGTCGACGTCGCGCCGTACCGCGGGGATCTTCTCCCAGCCGAGCGCCTGACAAGCCCGCAGCCGGCGCTCGCCGGCGATCAACTCGAATCCCGAGCCCCCGGGCGCGGGACGGACGACCACCGGCTGCAGCAGCCCCGCCTGCTGGATCGACGACTTCAGCTCCTCGAGCGCCGTGGGATCCACTTCGCGGCGCGGCTGGAGCGGGTTCGGGCGGATGTCCTTGACCGGCAGCTCGACGAGACTGCCTTCGCGCTCCGCTTCCTCGCGCGTGGGGCCGAGCAGGGCTTCGAGCCCGCGACCGAGACGGCGGCGACCAGCTGCGATCTCCGTCATGCGACCTCCGGTTGTGCGGTCGGTTCCCGCGTCACGCCCGGGGCGCCGCGTTCGACGCGGCGGATCAGCTCCTGGGCGATGGCGAGGTAGCTCTTGGCTCCGACCGATTGCACGTCGTACAGGAGTATCGGCTTCCCGAAGCTCGGCGCTTCCGCCAGGCGGACGTTGCGCGGGATCGTGACGGCGAACATCCCCGCGCCGAAATACTCCTTCGCTTCCTCGGCGACCTGGCGGGAGAGGTTGAGGCGGGCGTCGTACATCGTGAGCAGTACGCCATCGATGGCGAGCGACGGATTGAAATTGCGTTGCACCAGCTTGATCGTGTTCAGGAGCTGTGACAGCCCTTCCAGCGCGTAGTACTCGCACTGGATCGGAATCAGCACGCCGTCGGCGGCGGTGAGGACGTTGAGGGTGAGCAGGCCGAGCGACGGCGGGCAATCGATGACGATGTACTGGTAGTCGTTCTTGACGTCGGCGAGGGCGCGGCGCAGCACCGTCTCGCGTCCCGAGCGATTCACCAGCTCCAGCTCAGCGCCGACCAGGTCCTGCGTTGCGGGAACGACGTCGAGATACGGAAAGTGCACGGCGCCGACCCACGTACTCGAGAGCGGCTGACCGTCGAGCAGCGCATCGTACAACGAGCGCTCTAGCGCGCCGCGATCGATTCCCACGCCGCTTGTCGCGTTGCCTTGCGGATCGGCATCGATGAGCAGTGTCTTGCGCTCGGCAGTCGCGAGCGAGGCGGCAAGGTTGACCGCCGTCGTCGTCTTGCCGACGCCGCCCTTTTGGTTCGCGACCGCGATAACGCGTGATGTCATATAAGTTCTTTCACTACAATGACTTACGTAGTTAGTTGCGTAAGGTGTTGTCGGATAATCTAATGGGGAATGGCGAACATGCAACACAACGGGCGGAGTTTCACGTGAAACAAAGGCTAGTCGAACAGTTTCACGTGAAACGTACTACGCGACCCGTCGCCTCCAACGGATCGTCTCCATAACCAGGTTGTGCAGATCGCTGGGCGAGACCCCCGGCACGCGCGCCGCCTGCGCGAGGGACGTCGGACGAATGCGCTCCAGCTTCTGGCGCGACTCCGTCGAGAGACTCGCGAGCGCGGGGTAGGGAAGGTCGAGCGGCAGCGTAAACGACGCGAGTTCGGCGAGCCGGCTCGCAGCATCACGCTCGCGCACCAGATAGCCATCGTACTTCAGCTCGATTTCCGCCGCCGTAATCGCCTCGGCGTCAGCATCACCAATCGCACCGACCGACTCGAGCAGCGCCTTGAGCGACACATGCGGGCGCCGAGCGACGGCGGCGATGCGCTCAGGAGCGGGGAGGCTGCCGCCGCTCTCCGCCAAGGCTGGTGCGGCCTGATCCGGTCTGATCGTCGTATCGCGCGCGAGCGCGAGGATCCTTTCTTCTTTATCGAGCCGCGCCACGCCCTCGCGTCGCTCGTCGTCCGTCAGCAAGCCCAGCCGCTCGGCGAGCGGCAGCAGACGCCGCAGCGCATTGTCCTGGCGCAGCAGCAACCGGAACTCGGCTCTCGAGGTGAACAGCCGGTAGGGCTCGTCGACACCACGCGTCACGAGGTCGTCGACCAGCACCCCGATGTAGGCATCGTCGCGACCGAACACTACAGCCTCCTGCCCCCGCAGCCGCCGCACGGCATTGATCCCGGCGACCACGCCCTGGCCGGCCGCCTCTTCGTATCCGGTCGTCCCGTTGATCTGGCCTGCGAAGAACAGCCGCTCGACCGCCTTCGTCTCGAGCCAGGGCGTCAGCTGGTCGGGAGGATAGTAGTCGTACTCGATCGCGTACCCGGGGCGCGTCATCAGCGCGCTCTCAAGCCCGGGGACGGCGTGCAGGAATTCGAGCTGGACGTGGACGGGGAGCGAGGTCGACAGCCCGTTCACGTATAGCTCGCGCGTGTCGAGCCCCTCGGGCTCGAGGAAGATCTGGTGCCGGGCCGCGTCGGGAAACTTCACGATCTTGTCTTCCACCGACGGGCAGTAGCGCGGGCCCCGACCGGCAATGGCGCCGCCGTACAGCGCCGATTCCTTGATGTGCGCCTTGATGATCTGCTTGACCGGCTCTCCGGCCCAGGTAATCCAGCACGGCACCTGTCGCGGTAGCTCCCCGCGCTCGTAGAAGGAGAAGCGATAGCCGTCGTTCTCTCCGTCCTGCCGCTCGACCTTGCTCCAATCGACGGAGCGGCCGTCTACGCGAGGCGGCGTCCCCGTCTTGAAGCGTGATACTGTAAGTCCAATATCTTCAATGGCTTGCGCCATATCCAAGGAGGGTTGATCGCCTGCCCGGCCGGCGGGAATCTGGGTGTCGGTACCGAGGTGGATGCGGCCCCGTAGGAACGTGCCGGCGGTGATGATTACGGCGTTCGCGAGGTAGCGACGACCGTCGGTGGTTTCGACTCCCTGAACCCGCGCGTGATCGACGAGGAGTCGCGCGGCCATCCCCTGGGTCAGCTCGAGCGACGGCAGGCGCTCGAGCAGCGCGCGGACGGCGCGCCGGTACAACGTCCGATCGGCCTGGGCGCGCGGCGCCCAGACGGCGGGACCCTTGGAGCGGTTCAGCATACGGAACTGGATTGTGGCGCGATCAGCGGCGCGGCCCATGATGCCGCCGAGAGCGTCCACTTCGCGCACGACGGTGCCCTTGGCGATCCCGCCGATGGCGGGATTGCAGCTCATCTGGCCGATGGTGTCGAGGTTACTGGTGAGCAGCAACGTGCGCGCGCCGAGGCGGGAGGAGGCAGAGGCCGCCTCCGTGCCGGCGTGGCCGCCGCCGATGACGATCACATCGTACTGACTCATGATGACAAGATAGACGCCGAAACGGAGACGCCAAGCCGTTGAGGCAGACGCCGGGCCGCCGAGCCGCTGAGTGGGCGTCGAGGAGCAAGTGCGTAGGAAAGGCACGGACCGGGTGAATCTGGTTACCGTGCCTTTCTCGTTTCTCATACGTTGCTCCCATGGCACACTTCAAGACACTCAAGGCGTGGCAACACGCCCAGCGTCTCGCGATCGAGTGTTCGCGAGCCGCTATCCACTTTCCGGACTATGAACAGGGTGCACTGGCCGACCAACTCAGGCGGGCGTGTTACAGTGTCCCCCTGAACATCGCCGAGGGCAACACGCGACACGGGTCGCGAGAATGCCGGCGTTATCTCGACACTGCGCGAAGCTCACTGGCAGAGGTCGAGACCATTATCGAAATGGCAAAAGAGCTGCAGTACGTGAGCCCGCCCGACTTCGCGCGGTTGGAGGCTCTCGCAAATGAGACAGGCAAGACATTGTATGGATTGTTGAGAAAGATCAGCGACGCTTCCGGCCGCACTACTCGCTCCTAGCGCCTAGGCGTCCACTCAGCGGCTCGGCGGCTTGGGCGTCTGCCTCAACGGCTCGCCGGCTTGGCGTCTCCCTCGGTGTCTGCTGCGCCGAGTCTACGGTGCTCCTGTTTCGTCTACCGTCTGCGTCGCCTTCCCGCCGGTCGCAACGCTGAGCCCGGCGCGGGTCACGCCTTTTCCATCCGCGAGAACGAGACTCGACGCTCCGCTCGAGGTCAAGCCGAACACCGCTCGGCTGCGACCGCCTTGATCGGCGAACACGAGATTGATCGTGCCGTCAGCCAAGAGCCCGAGTGCGGCGCGCGGGTGGCCGGCGCTGTCCACCAACGCCAGGCCGGTGGATCCGTCCTCCAACACACTCATGCGGGCGCGCGGGTTTCCCTGTGCGTCTTGCAGCGCGAGCTGCACGCTCCCCTCCTTCGTCACCCCCCACGTCGCGCGGATTTGGCCCTGCGCGTCCTGCAGCACGAAGCTGCGCGCCTGGACGACCGACCCGGGCGCCGGGAGACGCTGCGTCGCGAACATCGCCACCACCGCGGCGGTGCCGCCGAGCACGACGACCGCACCGATCAGGACGGACCAGGCGAAGCGGCGCAGCCTGCGATTCGCGTCGGCCAGATCACGCAAGTGGGCTTCAGGATCGGCGTGCCGCGGTATGCCGAGGATCACTTCGTTCATGAGTCCCTCACTCCGATGCGCTGCAGCGAATGACGGCGCGTCACAGCCGCTGTGACGCGTCGAGGAAATACGACCGGCACGCCCGGTCGATCAGGTCGGACGACAGCATCGGCTCGACCGCATGGAACCGGGCGATGTCGCAGACGTGGTCGATCAGATCGCGCGGGTGGCAGCCGCGCGGCGCTATCCCGCGCGCGTCATAGAAATCGCGATACACCTGCGCGACCGCCTCGGCACGATACGGCACCCCGCGCAGCTTCGCGCAGCGACGGAAGATCTCTTCGTATTGGAGCCGCGACGGACTATCCGCCCGCACCTTGTAATGAATCCGCCGGAGGAACGCTTCCTCCACCAGGTCGCTGGGATCGAGGTTCGTCGCGAAGATCAGCAGGCTCTCGAACGGCACCGGGAATTTCGAACCGGTGTGCAGCGTCAGATAGTCGATGCGCTTCTCGAGTGGCAGGATCCAGCGGTTGAGCAGATCCCGAGGCGGCACGCGCTGCCGGCCGAAGTCGTCGAGGATGAGCACCCCGCCGTTCGCTTTCACCTGGAACGGCGCCTGGTACATCCTGGTGTCGCGATCGTACTGCAGGTCGAGCTGTTCCAGCGTCAACTCGCCGCCCGTAAGGACCACGGGGCGCTGCACGCGCGCGAAGCGGCGGTCGTACTCCGGCACATCCCGCAGCCACTCCGGATCGTCCGTCGCGCCGCTCGTTTCCTCCGACGCGGGACGGTGGTACACCGGGTCGTGGACCACCATGATCTGCCCGCCGATGTCCACCGCGTACGGCAGGTAATAGACACCGCCCAAGAGGCGCGCCAGCACCTCGGCGATCATCGTCTTGCCGTTCCCGGAGTCGCCGAAAATGAACACTGATTTGCCCGAGTTGACGGCTGGGCCGAAGCCCTCGATGAACCCCGGGTCGAGGACCATGTGGCTGAAAGCCGCCAGCAGCCGCTCGCGCGTCACGTGTACATGTCGAATGGACTGCTGCTCGACCCACGACCGGTAGTATTCGAGCGTTACCGGCGCCGGCCCGACATACTGCCCGGCCGCCATCGCTTCGCGCGCGCGGTCGCTGCCGGCGGACGTCAGGTCGAAGATGTATCCCCCGCGCCCGGCCCCCGCGGCCCGCTTCACCTCGACGAGCCGCTGGTGCTGCAACTGGACGAGATGCTCGTCCACGATGGCGAAGGGCAGACAGATCGCCTCGACCAGGTCCTGACCGCTGCGAGCCCCCTGAACGTAGAGGGTCTTGAGCAGCAGCTCGATGATCGATTCGGGTGAGAGCCCAGTCTCCGCGACGGTCTCCGGCGGAAACGGGATCACGAAGTCCGTGCGATCGATCGTCGCCGGCGCGCTCATGCGGCTTCCGGTGCCGGAGACCACCGCAGCGCGTCGCCCAGTTGCGTCTCCGTCGCTTGCAAGGTTCCGGCGTGCAGCTCGAGCGCCACTACCGCTCGCTGATGCCAGTGCGAGCGGGATCCCGGCTGTAATCGATGATAGGTTGCCACCACGCCTCCCTGACGATCGAGAAAGACCACATCAATCGGATAGCGCATGCCCAGCATGTGGACCGCCTTGCACGGCTCGAGCATCAGCCCCTCCCCTTCCCGCAGCGGGCTCCGGCCGAGGAGTCCCCGTAACCGCAGCCACCACCGGTCGGCGAGCCATACCTGCGCGGCAATGCGGCGGCCGCGCGTGAGATTCGTCACCGTAACGATGCGTGTCATTTCATTCCGAGCAGGGTGCGATAGATCTGCACCATCGCCGGCCCGAGGATCACCACGAACAGAGCGGGGAAGATGCAACAGGCGAGCGGAAACACGAGCTTGATCGTGGTCTTCGCCGCCGCTTCTTCGGCGCGCTGGCGACGCTTGGTGCGCAACGTGTCGGAATGAACGCGCAACGCCTGGGCGATTGACGTGCCGAAGCGATCCGTCTGGATCAGCATCGCCGTCAGTGACCGCAGGTCCGCTACGCCGGTGCGCTCGCCGAGGTTCTTGAGAGCTTCCTCGCGGGGGATCCCCGCGCGAATCTCGAAATTGACCTGAGAGAACTCGTCGCTCGTGAGGGCACTGACGTGCCGGATCTCCTCGGCCACACGGACCAGCGCCTGGTTCAGAGCGAGCCCCGCCTCTACGCACACGATCAACAGGTCCAGGGCGTCCGGCAGCGTGCGCTGCAGCTCCTTCTGGCGCCGTCTGGCCCGGCCGCCGACGTGCATCGCCGGACCAACCCAACCGAGCGCCGCGCCCCAAGCCCCGGCGATCAGCGACTTGAACGCGTCGGCCCCCAGCAGTTTGACCAGGAGGAAGAACCCGATCCCGAGTCCCACGGTGAGCGCCACTCGCGCCCCCCAATAGATCGCGACCGCGCCGGGCTCCCGGTATCCGGCGTGTATCATGAGCTCCTGCAGCTGACTGGCCCGACGCGGATCCTGGTCGACGCGATCGCCAATGAACTCGAGCACCGCCTTGAGCTCTTGCGAGCGCCGCTGCCGTCCTTGCCGCTCCGCCCCCGCCGCGGCAGCGCTCGTCCGTTCCAGCTCCGCGAGCTGGCGGGCCACGGCGCGCGGCCGGGTGGGCACGAGGCGCGCGGCGAGTGTCACGATGATGGCCACCGCCACCCCGAAGAGCACCGCTACCAGATACATCATCGCTGACCTCTCAAATCTCGATGTCCACGATCTTGCGGATCCAGAAGTAGCCGAGGATCTGCAGGATCACGGCCAAAATCAGGAAATACCGCGCGATCGGATCGAAAAACAACGTGATCATGTACGGCCGGTTGATGAAGAACAGCGCCGACCCGACGGCGACGGGGAGCAGCGCCAGGACGATGCCGCTGAACCGGCCCTGCGCCGTGTAGACGCGGAGCTGCCGCCGAATCGTGAAGCGTTCGCGAATCACGTACGCGATCTTGTCCAGCACCTCGGCGAGATTACCGCCGACGTCGCGCTGCACCAGGATCGCCGTCACCAGGATGCGCACGTCGATGAGGGCCACCCGGTCACACAACCCCATGATGGCCTCCTCGAACGGCATCCCGAACCGCTGCTCCTCAAAAACGCGGCGCAACTCGCCCGAGAGCGGATCGGCGGTCTCATCCCCGGCCATCTTCAAACCTGCCGAGAGGGGAT
This sequence comes from Gemmatimonadales bacterium, assembly GCA_035577525.1. Taxonomy (GTDB): domain Bacteria; phylum Gemmatimonadota; class Gemmatimonadetes; order Gemmatimonadales; family GWC2-71-9; genus DASTHG01. The sequence goes on from DATLVL010000368.1 coordinate 11,124, forward strand.
GTCCCGCCCGCATCGCCCGGCCAATCAGGTCGATCGCCTCAGGAAGCTGCTCTTCGAGCGCGGCGAGCCTGCGCTGGGTCTTCCGCCTGAGCTGGAAATAGGGAAGCGCCCCGGTACATGCCGCGGCCAGGAGTACGGCCGGCCAGACGGGGAACACAACCGCGACGAGTAGAGCGGCAGCCAAAGCGAGGCCGACCGAGAGGGCAACGAAGCTTTGCGGCGTCCATGGAATGGCGGCTTGCTGGAGCGCTCCGCCGAGGCCGCGCAACTGCGGGATGCGCGCGGCGATCGCCTGCAACCATTTGGCCTCCGCCGACTGCGCATCTCGAAGTGCGCCCCCAGCGCCGGCCACCGCCGCTCCGGCCGTAAGATGGCTCAGTTGGCGGACCGCCACGCGGCGCTCGCGCATCTCCCCGGCCCATTGCAAACCGAGCGCCACGGCTACGGTGCCAAGCGCTACGGCAGCGAAGACGAGACTGGCGGCGCCCCACAACCCGAACGAGCCTACCATCGGGCGGCCTCCGGAGCCGTGCGCTCCGCGACCGGTGAAAACAGCCCGTTCGGCAGCTCGATGCCCCAGGCGGTCAGCCGCTCCGTGAACCGGGGCCGGATGCCGGTCGCCCGGTAGCGCCCGACGACACGGCCATCGGCGTCGACGCCTTGCCGCTCGTAGGTGAAAATGTCCTGCATGGTGATGACGTCTCCTTCCATGCCGACGATCTCCGACAGCTGCAGCACTTTGCGGGAGCCGTCGGACAACCGGCTCACCTGGACCACCACGTTGATCGCGGCGGCGATCTGCTGCCGCATCGCGCGATCGGGCAAGTTCAGATTCGCCATCGAGATCATCGTTTCGAGACGGCTGAGCGCGTCCCGCGGGGTGTTCGCGTGCAACGTGGTGAGCGAACCGTCGTGGCCGGTATTCATCGCCTGCAGCATGTCCACTGCCTCGGCACCGCGACACTCGCCCATCACGATCCGGTCAGGACGCATGCGCAGCGCATTGATGAGCAGCATGCGTTGCGTCACCGCGCCCTGGCCCTCGATGTTCGGCGCCCGTGTCTCCAGCCGCACGACGTGCGGCTGGCGCAGCTGCAGCTCGGCGGAGTCCTCAATTGTGACGATCCGCTCGTCTGCCGGAATGAACGAGGACAGGATGTTGAGCAGGGTCGTCTTCCCCGCGCCGGTCCCACCGGAGATGAGGACGTTGAGCCGCGCGCGCACGATGCCGGTCAGCACCTGGAGCATCGGCGGCGTCACGCTCTCCAGGCGCAGCAGATCCTCGCCCGACAGCGCATCGCGCTTGAACTTCCGGATGCTAAGGTGCGGTCCGTCGATCGCCAACGGCGGGATGATGGCATTCACGCGCGAGCCATCCGGGAGGCGCGCGTCGACCATCGGCGACGAGTCGTCGATACGGCGGCCCACCGCGGAAACGATCCGGTCGATCACCTGCAACAGATGACGGTCGTCCTGGAAGCGGACGTCGGTGGGCATCAACTTGCCGTGCCGCTCCACGACGACGTGGTCGTACGTATTGACGAGGATGTCGGCCACGTCGGGGTCCTGCATCAGCGATTCGAGCGGCCCGAGACCGAAAATCTCGTCCACCACCTGCCGGACCAGCAGGTCCCGCTCGCCCAGATTGAGCGGCAGCTGCTCCTGGGACACCAGGTCCTGCACGACCTTGGCGATGGCGGAGACGACTTCGTCGCGCTCCAGCTTGTCGAGATTCGACAGGTTCAGGCGTTCGAGGATGCGGCGGTGCACGCGCATCTTGATCTGCGCGAACGTCGCGGCGCTCTCGCCGGCCGCCTTGCCTGCGTCGGAACCGGGATTCGGCGCCTCCCATGGCATGGACCGTCGTTTGCCGTCGTTCGCGGCTGCTGCCGTCGGAGCGGCGGCAAAGGCCGCCGAGCTGCGTCGTCCGTCGCTGGTCATGATTCCTTCTCTTCCGGGCGCCGGCGGAGCCGGCTCAGAATACCCATCAGCCGGGCACCGCTGGACCGTGCACCAGGGGCTGACGCGGAGACGCCGGTGAGCTCCGCACCGAGGGTCTGGAGATCGCGCGCATAGCGGGACTTCCCCCCATTGCCCGCAACCGGCGAGCCGGAGTTGATGGAGCGGCTCACCGTCTCGTAATCGTTGCTCAGCGTCCAGGAAGCCTTGAGCCCGACGCTTTTCTGAACGTCTTCGAGCGAGATGAGGTTGTCGGGGTGGTAACGATTCACCACCAGGCGCAGACGCTCGCGATCCTTCCCGGTGATGCGCTCAAGCAGCGGCAGGCAGCGCTGCAGATTCCGCAGCGACGGCACGTCGACCGTCGACACGAGCAGGATGCGGTCGGCCTCTTCGAAGGCGGCGACCGAATCCACCGAGAACGACTTGGGCGTATCCACCATGACGTAGTCGTATTGACGCTTCAAGTAATGCAGGATGGCGCGAATCTGGTCATGCCCCGGAGCGTCCACCGCCTCCGGGTGAAACGGCGCGGAGAGGAATTCGACTCCGGACTCGTGCCGCTCGATGTACGTGGCGAGGAGGCCGGCGTCGATCCGATAGAAGTTCTGCACCAGGTCGACGAAACTGTAGCGCGGCCGGACACCGAGCTGCACCGCCACCTCACCGAGCTCCAGATTGAGATCGACGAGGAGGGTCCTCTTGCCGGTCAGACGGTGCAGCACAATGGCCAGATTGGTGGCAACCGACGTCGTGCCGGCGCCGCCTTTGGGGCTGAACACCGCGTACAGCTGCCCGGGATCGCGGTTCGTCGCGCTCCAGCCGAGTCGGCGGGCGGTCCGCTCCAACGCGGCCTTCGCCGCATCCTCGCTCAGGGGCTTGGGGAGATACTCGACCACCCCGGCGCGCATCGCCTCGAGCAGGTCCTGCGACGAGAGCGCCGGACCGGTCCCGACGATGCAGCGCTGCGGAGTCCCGTCCGTCAGGAACCGCGCCAGACCGATCGCCGTCGCCGGATCCTGATCGAAATCGAGAAACACGAGCTGCGGATCGGTTTGACGCAATTCGGCGATCTGCTCTTCGGTGATTTCACCGAAGGGCACGGCGATCTCGTTGGAGAGCTCGAGACCGCGGGTGTCCAGCGCCACGGCGCGCCGCAACACTTCGCGCACCGCCCCATCCGTGGAAATCAGCGCACCGCGCACGTGTCCCGCCCCCCTCTTGGCGTGCTCACTTGACGAGCTTCAACGTCTTGACCAGCGAGCCCGTCTGCGGCCCGGGATCACCGCTTCCGGAGACGTAGTACAGGAACCGCCCGGTCACGGGAGCTTTGTTGTTCGGCTGCGACTCAATGAACATCAGCGCGAAGTTGTTGAACTTGATCGTCGTCATACCCGACTTCGTGATCTGCCCGGGCGCGAACAACGCCAGCTTGACGACGCGTGGGCTGTTCATCCAGCTGCCGCCGAAGGTCGAGCCTTTGACAGTCTGTGTGGACGGGTCCCAGTAGGCGGAGGGGTCGTCTTTGATCAACTCGCCCACACCCTGGAACGTGGGCCCGACCATGTTGCCCGTCTCGATTGGGTACGACTGCCCCAACGTGACGCTCGAGTTGTTGCAGCTGCAGAGGTTGTTGCGATACGCCGCGGCCCCGCCGCCGAAACCGCCCTTACAGGCGCTCATGCTCGGGTCGGTCGGGATCTGCCATGGATAGAAGACCCCCGGGTTCGCGACGTACGGCGAATTCGGATCCTGCTCCTTGATCTGGATCTGGCGACCGAAGTCGTTCGGAGAGCCAGGCGAGGTCGAATTGCGGAAGCCGCTGCCATAGCCTGTGGCCGTCGCCGCGTTAGTGCCGTTGAAGGCCTCATAGCGATCCCCGGCATTGTCGCCAAACGTCCACTGCTCGCCGTTATCCATGACGCGATCACCATTCTTGTCGCTGTTCGCGTCGAACCACAGGTCGGGGATCGCAATGGGCTTGAGGCACTTTGCCGCCCCGGCTTGCACCGCTTGCGCGGCCGCGAACGCGGCGATCGGCACCGTGCGGATTCCCAGCACGCGCGCGAACAGCGTCCGCACCGAATCGCGATGGATGTACACGCCCACCTTGCCGCTATCCTGTAGCACCGTGACCACGATGTTCGTCGAGTCGATCGGTCCGTTCTGGAACGTGTTGCGCTCGGCGTACTCGAAGGCCCGTTGCCGCGCCGGCGTCACCGCCGCCGAAGCGGAGTTGTCGAGAAATGCGCTCGCTCCCGCCAACGCCGAGGCGTCCGCCGCACGCTGGGCATCGGCGTGGGCGGTGTAGAGCATCCCCAAATCGATCGCCAGAGCCAGAAACCCGAGCAGCGCCGTCATGGCGACCGCAACCAGTATCAGCGTGGCGCCGCGCTCGGACCGCAACGTCTGAGATGTCGTGCTCATTGCGTTACCTCCTGCCGCCGTCAATGGCCGTCGGGGCCGAACCGCATGGACCGATCCCAGGGCCACGTGTTCGCCGCACCGGTCGGCAGTTTCGGCGCCGAATCGCTCGCCTCGACGAGGCGTGGCGTCACCACCACCAGGAGCTCCGTGCGCCGCTGTTGTGCGTCGGTCGACCGGAAGAACGCGCCGAGGATCGGCAAGTCTCCGAGGACCGGGATCTTGGTCACGTTCTTGAGCATCGTATTGTCGAGCAGTCCGGCGATGGCGAGATGCTGGCCGTCGCGCAGCTCGACATCCGTTTCGGCGCGCCGCGTTAACAGGCTCGGGATCTGGAATCCATTCAGCGTCAGGGCGTTCGCGAAATCCAGCGAGGAGACTTCGGGCGCCACGTGCAGCCGGATGCTGCCGCCTTCCGTGATCGTCGGTGTAAACCGCAGCCGAATGCCGAATTCCTTGAAGACGATCGTGATGGCGCCGGATTGCGCGCCGCTCTGGACGCTCGGGTACGGGAACTCGCCGCCCGCGAGGAACGACGCTTCCTGCCCGGGGAGCGTGAGGAGGTTGGGCTCGGCGAGACTGCGGAAGTTCCCAGTGGAGCGCAGCGCGCGAATCGCCGCCGAGAACTGGGCGTTGGCGTCCGCCAGGAAGAGCCGCATCAGGCCGTCGGAAACGGTCGCGACGGAATCCAAGAGGAGGTGCGCGAAGCGGTCGGGGTTCACCGTCGACAGGATGCTGGACATCTGCTTGACGGCGTCCCGGTTCACCTCGGCGAACTCCACCTGCAGCAGGATCTGACGGCCCGGGGGCGCCTGGAGCTGGTCGATCACCACAGCACCCGTAGCCTTGGCGATGTCGACAGCCTGGCGATCCACCGCGGGGCTGTGCACCCGACCGGTCAGCGTGACGGTATTGGAGCTGGCCGTGACGGCCATCGAATCCCGTGGAAACAGATTGCGCAGATAGCGCTCGAGCGCCGGGGCGTCGGCGGTCACTTCGAGCGAGTACACGTGCACCCCACCGGTGTTGTCCCACACGAGCAGACTCGTGGTGCCGAGCTTCTTGCCCGTCACGAGGACTTCTTTCGGCGAGACGACGTTGGCGTCGGCGACGGTGAGCTCACCGATCGAAAACCGCGCGACCGGCGTGTCGTAGACGAGCAGCGCCGACGCTCCGGCGGACATCGTGACGACTTTCTCCGCCCCGGAGATCACCCGTTGCCCGACCGCCCGGCGAACCCCGAGCGCGGCAAGCATCACGAGTGCCGCAAAACAAATCCGACGTGTGTAGCTAATCGGTTGCACGTTTTTCCCCGTTTCAGAACTTGACGAGAGTCCGGACGCCGCCCTTGTACGCCTCCACCACAGTCCCGACATCGGGAGCTGGGGTGCGAGGCCGAGCGACGGCATCCGCAGGTGACCGCTGACCCGGGAGCAGCGTGCGAGCGGACGCCCCGGACGTCCTGATATCGGCCAGATCGAGCGTGTTGCGCAGCGCGAGCTGGATCTTCCCCTCGTTCGAAGCGAGAACAAGAGTTTCGGCGTCCTTCGGCGACACGAGCAGAGTGATGACCGATACCGTCATCGGCTTGCCCTGCGCGTCCTGCTGCACCACCTGGCCGACCGCCAGCACTTGCATGTTCTGGAGCACGATCTGAGAGAGAGAGAGCTTCTGATCGAGCTGCGGCTCGGGCGGCAGCGTGACGAGTACGTCCACGCGTGTGCCCGGCAGGATGAAACCGGCGACGCCGATGACGTCGTCCACCCGGACGCTGACGGCCCGCAGGCCGTCGGGGATCGTAACCGACAACCCGCCGCCGGCGCCGCGCGGCGCGAGCCGCGTCTCCAGCAGCACCTCGTTGGTCCTGACCGAGGTGATGAGGCCGCGGCCCACGGCGTCCGGCGCGGAGCGGACGTATCCGGGCGGTACGGCTTCGCCCATCCAGTCGATCATGCGCACGTCGGTGGGCCCGAGGACCGCTCCGAGTGGGAGGTCGCGCGCGGCAACCGCCACCTGAATGTGCGACGTCTCCGCAGCCATGAGCCGCGGGGTGCGATCCCGCAGGTACGCCAGTGCGAGGTATGCGGCTGCGCCACCGGACACCAGCGCCAGCAGCAGAACGACCCAAAGTCGGCGTTGCTTCACCACGACCTCCTGAACCTGTCGATTGGCTGTGTCATTCGTTGCGCATCACAAAAGTGGATCGCAGCGTGATGGCGGCCTGAGCGTTGGTCCACATCATGAGCGGCCGCAGGATGACGAACGTGTACGGGACTTCGAGCGCGACGGTCACGGGAGTTCCGGTGCCGGCGCGCCACCCACTGAGCGTGATCGTAGCCGTGCTGGTATCGATCGCCGAACGCGAGAGGGCGCGGCGGACAATGGAGTACACCGAGTCCTGTGTCGTCCCCGGGTCGGCGACCGCCGCGCTCCGGGCCCCCAGCCGAGCGGCATCTGTCTCGGCATGGTACACATTCCATGCCCTGCCAAATTCGAACACGGCCACCATCAGCAGCAGCAGCAACGGCAGCACAATCGCGAACTCGACCATCGCCTGCCCGCGCTCGTCTCGGCTCACGCGTTTTGCACTCCAGTGACGCGATTTCACAGGGTCGTACCTCCCATGAACCACCACACCAGGGATCCGACGGCGATAGCGACGCCATAAGGAATCGCCATGATCCCGGGCGACTCGAGTGTCGGCGCAACCCCGGCGCGACCAAACAACATCCAGTGCTTTCCAACCGCGACGGTACTCGCCAGAGTGCGGCGGAGTGCGCGCTGCCGTATGGCCTCAACCAACGCCAGCACGCCGCCCACGACGGCGATCAGCAGCAGCCCTCCGAACAGACGATCCGCTCCGACGAATGCTCCGACCGCTCCGAGTAGCTTCACGTCTCCACCACCCAACAGCCCCAGTGCGAACGGCAACAGCGCAACCAGCAACGCCAGTCCAGCTCCCAAGAGTCCCTCGAGCAGTGGCCCCCACCCCAGCGACACACGCAGCAGCAGCGCCGCGATCACTCCCGCGACCGTCACCACGTTCGGTATCCGTCGCTCTCGCACATCGAACCAGCAGGCGGGCCCGAGCAGCGCCAACAGCGCCAAGGTCGAGAGGGTAGTCATCAGACTTGCGATCTCGCGGAGGAAGCGGGGGGAGCCGGATTTGGGGTCCGGCTCGCCCCTCGGCTTTCTTTCCGCGCCGCCGTCACTCGTCAGTGAGTGACGTACGGAGTCGCCGGCGTGTTCTGCAGCGAGTCGGCCGCCGTGTTCAACACATTCCCCGTGCTGTTCCGCAGGAACAGGAACACCGCGATCAGACCGACTGCCACCAGCCCGACGATCAGGGCGTACTCCACCATTCCCTGTCCCGACTGGTCCTTCCAGAGACGCTGCAACAGCTGCTTCATCGAATCCTCCCGGGCCGGACGGCCCAGACAGTGGTAAGCCCGTGTCTAGGCACGAGCGCTCCGGATGGCACGCGCCATCGGTGGCTCGGGACCAACGCAACCGCCGTTCCCACGCCCCTGAGCGTCTCAGGAGCCGGGGCGCGGATCAGGAACTGGAGCACAAACCACGTGCGATGTGGCTGTCTGGCGGCTGAAAAAGGAACCGAAATTCGAGGGGGGTCTTCGGGGGCTGGCCGTGGCAAACGTACTGCAAATCGACGGATCGATACCACGATTGATGCACAAAAACCACGAAAGCAAAAAGTAACGCAGGGTGCTTGCGACACCGTCTATGATCGATAACCCTTTAATTTACATTGAGTTGAGTCCATCGAAGACCACCGGAACCGCTAATACTGGCAAGACTTGCCTGCCTGGCGTATCTCGCGAGCCACGGAGGGCCGGCGCGACAACATGACTCTATCACCCTGGCGTCTGTATCTGACGATCGCCGCGAGCGCGATCGTGGTCTACCTGGGCGCGCTCGGCAATGGCTTCGCACTCGACGACGTGGCAATCATCGCGACCAATCCGCTTGTCCATCGATGGTCCGGACTGCTCGAAGCCTTCAGGGCCCCGTATTGGCCCGCGACCGCGGGGGCCGCGATGTACCGGCCGCTCACCGTAGCCGGGTTCGCCCTGGACTGGCAGACCGGCCAGCTGGCCTGGCTGCACGGCGTGAACGTGCTTTGGCATGCGGCTGTTAGCGTTACCGTCGCCGCGCTGGTGCGACGCTGGTCGGGATCGGCAGGTGGGGCGCTGGTAGCCGGTGTGCTCTTCGCCGTGCACCCGGTCCACGTGGAAGCGGTGGCGAACCTGGTCGGGCGGGCCGAATTGATGGCCGCACTGTTTGCCTTGTTGTCGGTGTATGCCGCGCTCGAGCATGATCTGCTCGGGTGGAGCTGCGCGGCGCTCGTGCTCGGCCTCCTCAGCAAGGAAACGGCTGCGATCGTGCCGGGATTGATCGCGGCCGGCTGGATCACCGGGCTGGCGCGCCGGCCTTCACGACGTCGTGTGCTGGCATACTTCGCCAGCTGGCTGTGCATCGGCGTGCTGTACGGGGTCGTGCGTTGGACAATCCTGCGCCCGTACTCCGACCAGGTGGAGGCGGCACCTGTTTTCGTAGGAGCGACCTTCGCGGCGACAAAGCTGACGGCTGTCTCGTCGTTCGCCGACTTCGCGCGGCTGCTCCTGTTTCCCTTGCATCTCCGAGTCGACTACTCGCCCGGCGAACGGACCCTGGTGTCGACCCCGCTGGACGCGCGATTCATGGTTGGTGCGTTGTGTCTCGCGCTGTGGGTTGGGCTGGGAATCCTGGCCTGGCGTCGCGGACACCGGCTCGCGGCCGCAGGTCTCTGCTGGAGTCTCCTGGCCCTGTTGCCTGTGGCGAATATCCTGTTTCCGACCGGCGTCTTGGTAGCCGAGCGCACGCTGTACCTGCCCTCGGCCGGCTTGGCCATCGCGATGGGCGCCTGGGCCAAGGATCTGCCCAATCGCAAATTGCTGCCCATCGTTGCCCTGCTGTTCCTGGCGGGTGGCCTACGCACGGCGTTCCGCGTTCCCGTCTGGACCAGTTCCGAGAGGGTGCTCGAGAGTGTACGGGAAGACTCGCCGCGCTCCTACGTCGGCCCGATGTGGACCGCGAGCTCGGCGCTCGCTGCACACCACCCAGAGGACGCGTTCAACGAGTTCCACGTCGCGGCCGCCCGCACCATGGGCGCGCCAAAGCTGCTCACGCTTGGGGCAGATGCCGCGTTCACGCTCGGGCGGAGTCGAATAGCCGACTCGCTGTTGAATGAGCTCAGTCGGATCTGCAGTCGCTGTCCGTTCTATTATGAATTCGAAGGGCGAGCGGCGCTCGCGCGAGGAGATACGAGCGTTGCGGATTCGATCCGCGTCCGAATGTCTGCTTTGGACAGGCGCTAGCCCGCCCTCACCCACCTGATGATTTCCCGCATGTTCGGACGCTTCCCCGTCATCAGAATCCCGACCCGGTAGATACGAGCCGCGACCCAGGTCACGAGAACCACGGATACCAACAGGACCAGCAGGGAGCCGGTGAGCTCGGCTGCGGGGATTGGAGAGGCCGACCAGCGAACCGGAGCGGCCACCGGGGACCAGAAGGGGACGAACGTGAACCACCGCGCCGATACGCTGTTCGGGTCGTTGAGGATCCCGAATACCGACAGATAGGGGACCATCAGCAGGAGCGTCACGGGCGTCTGCGCCTGCCTCGCCTCCTGCTCGCTTCCCGAGATGGCACCGACGGCGGCGAAAATCGCCGCATAGAGGAAATATCCCAGCAGGAAGTACACGACGAATACGATCATGGTCGCAGCGGGCACCTGGGGCAGCACCAACGCCGGCCCTTGCGCACCGCTGTGGTCGACGCCCAGCCACGCCGCGATCCGGTCTTGTTGTCCCGCGAGGACCTTCACCGAAAGGAGCCAGACTGCGAGCTGGACGATGCCGACGGCTCCTGCCCCGACGACCTTGCCCAGCATGAGCTCGAACGGCCGGATCGAGCTGACGAGCACCTCGACGATCCGCGTCGTTTTTTCTTCGAGCACCGAGCTCATCACATTGACCCCGTACAGCACGATCGCCAGGAACAGAATGATGGCCATCGCGAACGACAGGGTGAACGCCTGCTCGCCGCTCTCTCCCGTCACCTTGGTTCCCCGGATCTTGTGCGTCGCCATCGTAACCGACAGCTCGGCGCCGCGCACCACCACGGGATCGATGCCGTGGCGCTCCAGACGCACAGCGAACACCTGCCGGCCGAGCGTCGAATGAAGCTCTTCCATGTCGGCGAGCGAGGACACGTTCGAGCCACGGTACTCAACGGACCCGACGTCGAACGTGCTGTCAGAGACCAGCAGGAATCCGTCGAGATTCTTGGCGACAACGACGTCGGTGAGAGAGTCCACCGCTCGGGGGGAGGCCGGAACCCTGACAAAATGAAAGCGCTCCAGACTGGCGCTCAGACCCTCGACCAGGCGGGCTCCGGCTCCGCCCGTCGTTTGATCGACGACGGCGACCTTCCGCTCCACCCCGGAGTGTTCGCCGTTTAGGAGCCGGAACAGGATCATGCCGCCGAAGAACAACGGACCTAACACCGTTCCGATCCAGAACCACTTGGTCCTGACCCGTTCGACGAATTCCCGCCGCACGACCGCCAGGATCTTACGCATGGACTACTCCCTTTGCCTGCGCGGCATCCGGACCGACGAGGCCCACGAAGATCGCATGCAGCGAGGGGGCAGCGAGCTCGAAGCGCGACAGCCGCGCGCCGGAACCCACCAGGGACTTGAGCACATCTTGCGCATCCGCGCCGTGCGCCAATTCGACCTCCGCGTAGGCCCCGAAGTCCTGCAGACCCGCGACCAGCCGGCGGTCGGCGAACACTGCGTCGGCTCCCCCCTGACTGCCGTCGAACGCGACGATCAGATGCCGTCCGCTGTAGGACTCCTTCACGTGGTTCAGTGAGTCGTCCACGAGTTTTTTTCCTCGAGCGATGATACAGATGTGGTCGCACAGTTTTTCGGCGTGCTCCATGATTTGTGTCGAGAACAGGATCGTCTTTCCGCGCCGCCGGAGGTCGAGCACCGTCTGCCGCATGACATCGGCGTTCACCGGGTCGAGTCCGGAGAACGGCTCGTCCAGAACGACGAGGTCGGGATCGTGCAGCAGCGCCGACGCGAATTGCACTTTTTGTTGCATCCCCTTGGACAACTCGGACACCTTTCGCAGCCGCCAGTCCGAGAGACCGAGGCGCTCCAACCACTCGAGCGCCCTGGGCCGCGATGTCCGCCTGTCCATCCCCCGCATCTCCGCGAGGAAGAGCAGCACATCCAGCACGCGCATCTTGGGATACAGGCCGCGTTCTTCGGGGAGGAAGCCGATGCGGTGCGCCAACTCGCGCGCCGAGCTCGCGCTGTCGAACAGCCGCACACGACCCTCGTCAGGGATGATGATGTTCATGATCATGCGGATCGTGGTAGTCTTGCCTGCGCCGTTCGGGCCGAGCAGTCCAAAGATCACTCCGGGCGGCACGGTGATGGACAACGCATCGACAGCCGTGTGGCCGGAGAACCGCTTGGTAACGCGGTCGACGACGAGGATGGATGTGGTCATATACTCCGCAGCAGAAAACGGATCGGACGGCCCAAAGTTTCGGCGGGGAAAGCTACTCGGTCGAGACCGGCTGCGCAGCGGATTCGAGCGCGGCGCGGAGCGTGTGCCACGGGAGGCTGGCGCATTTCACGCGCACGGGGAATTGCCGCACACCGGCGAGCGCGGCAAGCTTCCCGAGCCCGCTCGTATCGACGGTCGTGCCGGGCGGCGATGTCAGCATCGTGTGAACCGCCTTGAACAGTGCCTGGGCTTCCGCAGTGGTCTTCCCCTGCACAACGCCGGTCAGCAGCGACGCCGACGCCTGCGAAATCGCGCACCCCGATCCCTGGAATCCGATGTCGGCGATCCGGTCGCCTGCGAGCTCGACCTCGAGCTTGATCTGGTCGCCGCACAGCGGATTGGCGCCCTCGGCTTCACGCGTCGGATGCGCCAGCTTCTTGAAGTTGCGGGGCGCGCGGTTGTGCTCGACGATGATCTGCTGATAGAGATCGCTGAGGTCCGTCATGCGGCGAACACTCTGGTCACTTTCTGGACCGCGCTCACCAGAGCATCGACGTCGGCGCGCGTATTGTAGAAGGCGAG
>DATLVL010000369.1:0-4458 GCA_035577525.1 Gemmatimonadales bacterium
GCCAGCGGGGCGAGATCGATATCCCCGCCCGTGATCCAGCGCTTCGCAGACTGACACGTGGTTTGCGCTGCCGCAGTCGCGACCGCAACGCCGAGCACCGCAAGCGCGTTTCGAATGTGTGGGATCACTTGAGCTCCGCCGGTGGCCGATTCGGCCGTCATGTGTTGATCACTTCATCGGTGGCGCGAGCTCGGCAACTCGGTCAAACACGCTGAGTGACGGGCTCGCACCTGCCGCCTCGAAGATCTGCAGCCCGCGAGGCTTGCCGGCGCCGCGCATCGCGGCGAGCGCTTCGTGAGACTGCCACGTGGTCTCGATGCGCCAGTGCGTGGGATCGCTAGCATGACGCAACAGGATGCTCGCGACCAACCCGGGCGGGAACGGGCCCGCCGCCGCATCGCGGTACGCGGCCTGCAGGTCGCCCGCCCGCTCAGGAGCGACATGGGCTTCGAGCACCGTGACGACGAGGGTCATGGCAATCCTCTAAGGAATGGTTGCCGGCGCGTAAATGAGGCTGATGGCGATTCCCACAACCAGCCATTGCACGAAGTACGAGATGGCCTGACCAACGGTGAGCTTGAGGCCGATGTTCAACAGCATGTGATTGTGCAGCGCAAAGCCGCACACGGCGAATACGCCGATGAGGGCGCCGAACCGCGCGCCATTGAGCACGCCGCCGCCTGCCGGGTACGCCATCGCATACAGCACGGCCACCACACAGATTGCGACAAGGATGGAGAGCATCCCCATGGGCATGACACGCTTCATGTCATCCTCGGTGCGATACACCGCGGGATACTTCATGAATTCGGTGCGCAACGATGGCAACGCGCCGAATAGAATGCCACCGAGCACGAAGTAGGCGACCGTTGCGCCAACGGCTGCGAGTGCGATCCGCGAGTAGTTCATCCACGCTCCGCGATCATGACGGTTGGTTCGCGTGCGAGCCACGGCGTGCCGCGATAGGAATCCGCCACCACCCAGGCGCCCGCCGTCAGCACCCACGTCTCGACGAACTCACCCCATTGGAAATCGTTGAGCGGTCCCGCCAATACGCGTGGCAGCCACACGATCACACTGAACAGGCCCATCTGCAGCGTCGCGAGCGTAGCGGCCAGGCGCCCCACAACACCGAACATCACGGCCAGCCCGGCCGCGATGAAGGCGGCGCCGGTGAAATACGCCCATGCCACGTGCCACGGCAGCCAATTGGGAATCAGCACCGTGGTCGCATCGAGGTACATGAAGTGGGCCAGGCCGAAGGGGATCAAGGACACGCCGAAGAGCGCCCGCGCGATGCGCACGCCCCTGTCGTCGGCCACGAAACCCAGGCGCTGCCGGTCGCGGTCACCGGCAAACCAGACGTACAGCACCCAGGCAGCCGCCACCATCACGGCTGTCGAACCGAACGTCCAGGCAACCAGCACGAGGGGAGTCTCAAAGAAAAGGTTGGGCAGTCTCAGGACCAGAAGCCAGACCATGAGCGACGCGAAGATCACCCGCGCAGCGACGGGCGCCGTGCGCTGCCACAGCAGGCCGAGTCCCGATGCCAGGGAGATGAAGGCGCAGAGATACGCCAGGGCCCCGCGCGCCGGCACCCATGCGGGCACGGGCTGCCAGATCTGGACGAAGGTGCCTGTGCTGAGGCCCATGGCTCCGAGCCAGATCATGACCAGAGCAAAGGCAGCGTGCCCGCCGCTGACGATGCGCATCGCCCTGCCGTCGGCGCTACTGGAGACTGTCACCTGTCCGCTCCCCTGTCCGCGATTGGCCGTAACCACCTCATCGAAAGCCGCGGTTAACCTGCGGCGTGCGACGGCCGTAATCAAGACGTTATTATCTCGCTCGGCTCTGACCTAACGGAACGGTGACGTGCGCATCAGCGACATGAATTGGATGCAGGTCGAGGCATTCCTAAAAAAGGATGACCGCGCAGTGCTGCCGCTCGGCAGTACCGAGCAGCACAGCTACCTGCGACTGACCGTGGACTGCATACTGCCCGAGCGGGTCGCCGTGGAGGCGGCCGAGCCGCTCGGCATCCCGGTGTTCCCCGCCCTCGCCTACGGGGTCACGCCGTACTTCCGGGAGTTCCCGGGTTCGATCTCGCTCCGGGTGAACACGCACCTCGCCGTCGTGCGCGACATTCTCGATGGCTTAGCCCACTCGGGATTTCGGCGCATCATGATCTGCAACGGCCACGGCGGCAACGGCGCCGTGCAGCAGTTCGCCCAGGAGTGGGCCGCCGACCACCCCGGGACCCGGGTGATCTTCCATAACTGGTGGAACGCGCCGCGCACCTGGGCGAAGGTGCAGGCCATCGATCCCGTCGCGTCGCACGGGTCGTGGATGGAAAACTTCCCCTGGACGAGACTCCCCGGCGTCGAGCTCCCCAAGGAGCAACGACCCATGGTGGAGATGGACCGCGTGCGCCTGCTCGATCCCGTGGCGCTCAAGGGCTACATCGGCGACGGTAACTACGGCGGCCTCTACCAGCGTCCTGACGCGGACGTGCTCGCCATCTGGCAGGTCGCCGTCGAGGAGACCCGCGCCATGCTGGACGGTTCCTGGGGCGGTGCCGCGTAGTGGCGCCAAGGGCGCGCTGTCTCGTCTGGGGAGCAGGCGCGATCGGGGGCACGCTGGGCGCCTACCTCGCGCGCGCCGGTCACGACGTGACGCTGGTGGACACCGTCCGAGACCACGTCGCGGCCGTCAATCGCTCCGGGCTCACGATCTCCGGGCCGATCGAGGCGTTCACGACGCCCGTGCCCGCATTCACACCGGACACGCTGCAAGGTGCCTGGGACACGATCATCCTCGCCACCAAGGCGCAGCACACCGAGGCTGCCGCCCGCGCCTTGCTCCCCCACCTGACACCCGCAGGATGCGTGGTCTCGGCGCAGAACGGGCTCAATGAGCTGACCATCGCCCAGGTCGTCGGTGAGGAGCGGACCGTCGGCGCGTTCGTGAATTTCGGCGCCGACTACTTGGAGCCCGGCTCGATCCTGTACGGCGGCCGTGGCACGGTGATGGTCGGAGAGGCGTTCGGCGCGGAGCGCGTCACTCCGCGCGTCCTCGCCATCCGCGACGCCTGGCAGGACTTCGACGAGCGCGCCGATACCACGCCTAACATCTGGGGCTACCTCTGGGGCAAGGAAGCCTACGGCGCGATGCTGTTCGCCACCGCCCTCACCAACGACTCGATCGCCGATTGCCTGGCGCGTCCCGAATACCGCCCACTCTACATCGCGCTGGCCCGCGAGATCCTCGCCGTGGCGATGGCGCGCAACGTGAGCCCCGAGTCGTTCGACGGCTTCGATCCTCGAGCATACCTGCCGGACGCTCCGGCGGGTGCCGCGGAGCAATCGCTCGATCATCTCGTGGCGCACAATCGCAAGTCGGCCAAGACGCACAGCGGGATCTGGCGCGACCTCGCGGTGCGCAAACGGCCCACCGAGGTGGACGCCCAGCTCGGCATCGTCGCGTCGCTCGGCGCCGAGGCGGGCGTGCCGGCGCCGCTGACGTCGGCCGTCGTGAAGCTGATCCACGAGATCGAGCAGGGCGCTCGCGCGCAGTCGCTCGAGGCGTTGGAGGCTCTCGCCGCCGTGTTAGCGTGAACCTGGACTTCACCGGCCGCACCGCCATCGTCACCGGCGCGGCGCACGGTTTCGGCCGGGCGATCAGCCTCGCCTTCGCGTCGCGCGGCGCCGCCGTGTGGGCGTGCGATGTGATCGAGGACGAGCTGGCCGAGACGGCAGGGCTCTGCAAGGATGCCGGCGGCGCCTGCACCGTGCGGCGCGTGGATGTGCGCGACAAGCCCGCGGTCGACGGCTTCGTGGCGGACGCGTCAAAGGCCAAAGGCCTGGTGCACATCCTGGTGAACAATGCCGGCGGTGTGCTGGGACAGGTGGGCCGACCGCTCGAAGAAATCACGCCCGCAGAGTGGCAGGCCATCTACGACGTCAACGTGACGGGCGCCTTCTATCTCTCGCAGGCTGCGGTGCCTGGAATGAAAGCCGCGCGCTTCGGACGCATCATCAACATCTCGAGCGGCGCCGGCCTCGGCGTGAGCCTGACCGGCATCCAGGCCTACGCGTCGGCCAAGGCGGCGCAGATCGGTCTCACTCGCCAGCTGGCCCACGAGCTGGGACCCTGGGGCATCACGGTCAACAACGTGGCACCCGGATTCGTACGATCCAATCCGACCACCGAGAAGCAGTGGGAATCGTACGGCGCCGAGAAGCAGCGGGCGCTGGTCGAGAGTATTGCCTTGAAGCGGCTGGGCACGCCGGAGGACATCGCAGCGGGCGTTTTGTTCTTCGCGTCCGAATCCGCCGGGTGGATTACCGGTCAGGTGCTCTCGATCGACGGCGGCAAGTGATGGACCTGGGACCCGTGCTCGCGTACCTCGAGACCGGGCACGACCGGATTCTCACAGAGCTGAAGGAATTCACCGCCATC
>DATLVL010000370.1:0-4282 GCA_035577525.1 Gemmatimonadales bacterium
GGACCTCCATGCCCCGCAGTACCGCATCGTCAAGCGACTGGTCGACGCGCACCGCAGCGTGTTCGCGGTGGGCGACGACGAGCAATCGATCTTCTCCTGGACCGGCGCGGACCCGCGCGTGCTCGACCATTTCCGGACCGACTTCGCCATCGCGGAGCCGATCGCGCTCGACGAGAACCACCGCTGCTCGCGCGCGATCTTCGGCGTGGCGCGGCGCCTGGTCGAGCGCAACCAGGCGCTGTTCCCCCGCAAGCACATCGTCGCGGTGCGTGACGTCCCGATCCCGGTGGTGGCGCGGGCGTTCGCGGACGAGCAGGCCGAGGCGGCCTGGATCGTAGGCGAAGTCCTGGCGAGCCGCGCGGCCGGCGTTCCCTGGGGAGAGATCGGCGTCTTGTACCGGGTGCACGAGATCGGCAAAGAGCTGGAGCAGGCATTCGTGCGGGCGGGTATCCCCTGCCGGCTGGCCCGCGGGCATTCGCTCACCGACGATCCCGTAATCGCGCAAGTCCTCGCGTCGTTGCGCGTGATCCGCGAAGACGGCGATCCCCTCGCCGCCGAGGCGCTCGCGGTCCGCGTCTTCCCCGAGCAGCTGCTCGAGCGCATCCGCGCCACGGGCGGCAGCGACTTTCTCGCGGCGGTGCGCGAGGTCGCCCGGCTGTCCCCGCCGGGCGATCCGGATCGGCGCCTGGCGTGGCGCTTCATCTATCAGGTGGAGAACCTCCGCGCGCTGGCCCGCACCCACGAGACGCTGCCCGGGCTCATTCTCGAGATCCTCGGATCCCGGATGGGCCAGTGGCGCAACACCCTCGAGGAACACGCCGAAGACCTCACCGACCCGGCGGACGATGGGGATGTGGTCGCACTCGCGACGATGCTCGAGGACACCATCGCCCGGGAGCAGACGGTCTGGATCCCCGAGCTCGGTGGAGCCGAGATCGGCGTGCGCGGCCTGCTGGTGCGGTCCGAGACGGTACAGCGGGTCCGCTACCTGTTGCGCAGTGACGCACCGGAGACTGGCGACCTCGTGCTCCACGCGTCCCCGCTCCAGGTGTTCAAGGCGCTGCAACTGCTGCAGACGCGCTCGCTCTCCGATCCGTTTCCGGAATTCGTCGCGTTCGATTTCGAGACGACCGACAAGGACAGCGCGACCTGCGACGTCGTGGAGATCGGCGCGGTGCGAGTGGTGCGCGGGGAAGTGGTCGACGAATTCCATTCGCTCGTCCAGCCGGGACGTCCGATCTCCGAGCGCGCCACCGAAGTGCACGGCTATACGGCGGCGGATCTCGTGGACGCGCCGCGCTTCGCCGACGTGTGGCCCGCCTTCCGGACGTTCGTCGGCGGCCACGTGCTGCTCGCACACAACGCGCAGCAGTTCGACGTGCCGGTGCTGTTGCGACTGGCGCGCGGGCTCCCGGAGGTGGAGAGCCTGCGGTTCTTCGATTCGCTCCCCGTCGCGCGCGCGCTGATCACCGACGGCAGCGCGAAGCTCGAGGCGCTGGCGGACCGCTTCGGCATCGACAAGGGCCGCGAGCACCACGCGCTCGACGACGCCCGCACCCTCGCCGCCGTCTACGACCAGCTCGCCCGCCTGCAGCAGGCGCGCGCCCGCAAGACCGCGCAGGTGCAGGTGCTCGACTGTCTCGGCCTCGCGCTCGCGGGGCAGCCGCGGCCCGACGCGGCCGGGGAAGAACGGGTGTTGCGCGATCTCGTGCCGGGGTTCACGCTGGGTCGGTACTCCGATGCGTTGGAGTTCTATGCCGCCGAGCGGGAGCGAGTCCCCGAGCTCGGCGCACCGCCCGTGGAAGAGATCATCGATCGGCTCGGCGGCAAGGCGAAGATGGACCGGTTGCGGCGCACGCCGTCTCCCGGCGACCGCTACGCCGTCGCGTTGGCGCGCCTCGAGGCGCTCGTGGGCGCCAGTGCCGCCGATACCCTCGCGGACAGCATCGGCCAACTGCTGGAGCGTGTCGCCCTCTCGACCTCCCATGAGGCAGAAACCGATCCCGAGCGCGTCAATTTGTTGACGCTGCACTCCACCAAAGGTCTCGAGTATTCACAGGTCTACATCGTCGGCGTCGAGGACGAGCGCCTCCCTGGTGTGCGGGCCGCGGGAGACGAAGGCATGCTCGAGACGGAGGAAGCGCGGCGCCTGCTCTACGTCGGGATGACGCGCGCCAAGGATCGCCTCGTGCTGACGCGCGTGGCGGAGCGCGGCAAGAAACCGGCCGGCGGGAGTCAGTTTCTCGAGGAGATGGGACTCGAAGCCTAGCCGGCGCACAGCTCGCGATGGCGGTAACAGATCACGATGTGGTCGTTCACCATTCCCACCGCCTGCATGAAGGCGTACACGATCGTCGGACCCACGAAGCGGAATCCCTTTTCGATGAGTGCCTTGCTCATCGCTTCGGACTCCTTCGTCTTGGCGGGGATCTGGCGCGGCGATTTCCAACTGTTCTGTTTGGGAACGCCGCCGACGAACTGCCACAGGAAGGGGCCGAACCGCATGCCGGCATCGCGCAGCTCGAGGTACGCGCGGGCATTGCCGATCGCCGCGTCGATCTTTTGCCGATTCCTGACAATCCCAGGATCGGCGAGCAGCTTCCGGCGCCGGGCGGCGGGATAGCGGGCCATCTTCTCGGGATCGAACCCGTCGAAGGCCTTCAGGAACGCGTCCCGTTTGCGCAGGATGATGGCCCAGGAGAGGCCCGCCTGGAATCCGTCGAGGATCAGCTTCGCGAACAGCGGCTTGTCGCCGCGCAGCGGGACGCCCCACTCCGTATCGTGGTACGCCATCATCGCGGGGTTGTCGCCGAGCCACGCGCAGCGCGGCTTGCCGTCTGGTGCAGTGAGCATGGGCAGGGAATGTAGATTGTGTCGATGCCGAACGCCTCCTTCGATCATCCCGTTGCCTCGCTCGTTGCGCTGTTCGGCGCGGGACTGCTGACCAGCCTTTCACCCTGCATTTTTCCGATGATCCCCATCACGGTCGGGATCATCAGCGGTTCGAGTGCCGGTGGGGCGACGCCGCGCAGCCGGGTCGTCGGGCGTACGCTCACGTACATCCTGGGGTTGGCGCTGCTGTACGCTCTGATGGGACTCGTGGCAGGGCTCACGGGGACGCTGTTCGGCACGGTCGCGTCGAACCCCTATGTGCGAGTCGCGATCGCCAACCTGCTCGTGCTGTTCGCGCTCGCCCTGCTCGACGTGTTTCCCGTCAACGTCCCGCAGCGGCTCGCGAGCTGGGCCGGCGGCCTCTCCGGGGGCTCCTACCCGGCGGTGTTTCTGCTTGGAGCGACCTCGGGAATCGTGGCGGCGCCTTGCGGGGCGCCGGCGTTCGCTGCGGTGCTCACCTGGGTTGCGGCAACCCACAGCGGAGTGCTGGGCTTCGTGTATCTCTTTGTCTTCTCGCTCGGGATGACGGCGGTCCTGGCGGCGGCGGGACTCTTCTCCGGGCTGCTCACGGTGCTGCCCAAGCCCGGCCCCTGGATGGCATGGATCAAACGGTTGTCCGCGGTGGTTCTTCTACTGGTGGCGGAGTACTACCTGATTCAAGTGGGGAAGACTTTGTGAGACCGGTGCATGGTACGTGGTGCGTGATAGCCGCGTTGGTGACGCTGGGATTCGGTTCAGCGAGACCTGCCGCGGCGCAGGACGGGCAGGATATGGGGATCGCGATCGGCGCGACGCCGCCGGCCGTGACGATCCAGGACCTGGACGGCCGCCCGGTGAACCTCGGCGCGCTGATCGGCAAGAAGCCGCTGCTCGTCGAATTCTGGGCGACGTGGTGCCCGCTCTGCGCGGCGCTGATGCCGCAGCTCGACACCGCCTACGCGCGTCATCACAACCAGGTCGCCTTCGTCTCGGTCGCCGTGGCGGTCAACGAGAGCCCGGCCAGCGTGAAGCGCCACCTCGCCAGAGAACCGCATGCATTCCCCTTCCTGTGGGACGCGAACGGCACCGCGGTGCGCGCATTTCAGGCGCCGTCCACGAGCTACATCGTGCTGCTCGATGCGAACGGGAAGGTCGTGTATACGGGACTGGGCGAGGATCAGAACATCGAGGCGGCGCTACAAAAAGTTGTAGAAGGAGGCAGAGGGCGGTAGAAGTCGAAGCCTCTACCGCCCGCTGCCGTCTTTTGCCGCCCTTATTGCCCCTCTTTCGGTACCAGCTTGTCTATCGCCGCCGCCAGCTCCGTATACGCCGTCGGATCGATCTCACGGAACGGCACCGCCCGCCAGGCGATCTTGCCGTCCGGCCCGATGATGAACAGCGTGCGGTTGTC
>DATLVL010000371.1:0-8105 GCA_035577525.1 Gemmatimonadales bacterium
CGCTTGTCGGATTGACGGCCGGCGTCGTGGCGACATTCGGACTCAGCCGCCTGCTCGCCGGACTGGTCTACGGCGTGCACCCGGCGGATCCGTTGACGTTCGGCGCGGTCGCCGCTCTGCTCCTGGGCGCCGCGTGCATCGCCGCCTGGCTGCCGGCGCGGCGGGCTACGCAAGTGGATCCGATGGTGGCGTTGCGAACGGAATAGAAGGCGTCATCCGTCATCGCTAATCGGGTTTTGCGTTCACTGATGACTGATGACCGATAACGCATTTACGAGGTTCACATGGACGCATTGCTGCAGGATCTCAGACACGCCCTCCGCCGTCTCGCCAAGAGCCCCGGCTTCACGCTCGCCGCGGTGGTGACGCTCGCGCTGGGTATCGGGGCCACGACGGCGATCTTCAGCATCGTGAACGCGGTGCTGATCCGGCCGCTGACGTTCACCGACCCCGACCGCCTCGTCATCGTGTGGGAGCGGTTCGGCGCCCGCAGCCAGAACACGAACGTCGTGAACCCGGCGAACTATCTCGACTGGCGCGACCGCGCCACGAGTTTTTCGGATCTCGTGGCGTTCGGCTGGACGCAGCGCACATTCACCGGAGAGGCTCCGCAGCTGGTGCAGGGCCGGGCGGTCACGCCGAATTTCTTCCGCACACTGGGGCTGTCCCCCCTGCTCGGGCGCGTGTTCACTCCCGCAGAGTCCGATTCCGGCGGACCCGACGTCGTCGTGTTGAGTTATGGCTTATGGCGCGGCCGCTTCGGCGGTGACTCGAGCATCATCGGACGAACGGTTCCGGTCTCCGGCGGCAGCGTGACGGTGCTCGGCGTCATGCCGCCGGCCCTCGTTCCCATGCCGTGGGGACGCGAGGCGTACTGGGAGCCGTTACGGCTCAACGAAAGCAATCGCGTCCACTCGGGGCGCTGGCTGATGGTCATCGGGCGGCTGAAACCCGGAGTGGGCGAGGCACGGGCGCAAACGGAGATGGACGTCATCACCCGCAGTCTGCAACAGCAATATCCCGATTTTGACACCGGATGGGACGCCAACGTCGTCCCTCTCACCGATCAGGTGGTCGGATCGGCACGGCAGGCCCTCGTGATCGTGCTGGGCGCCGTCGTGTTAGTGCTGCTGATCGCCGCCGCCAACGTGGGCAATCTCGTGCTGGTGCGCGCCGAGGCGCGGCAGCGGGAACTCGCCCTGCGCACCGCCCTCGGTGCTTCCCGCCTGCGTCTGGTACAGCAGTGGCTCGCCGAGAGCGTGCTGGTGTCGATCGTAGGAGGAGCGGCGGGAGTGCTGCTCGCCGCCTGGGGCGTCGAGCTGCTCGTTGCGGTGGCGCCGCCCTACATCCCACGGCTCGCGGAGATCACCGTCGATACGCGCGTGTTGATCGTGGCCGCTGCGCTGTCGGTCGTGGTGGGCATCGGGGCCGGGCTGCCCGCGGCCGTGAACGCGGCGCGCGACATCGCTGGAGGATTACACGGCGTGGGCCGCACCACGGCGAGCCGGGCGGCGCGCCGCTGGCGCGACGGGCTCGTGGTCGCCCAGGTGTCGCTCGCGCTCGTCCTGCTGGGCGGCGCGGGGCTGCTGGTGCGCTCGCTGCAGCGGCTCTCCGGGGTCTCGCCCGGATTCGACCTCGCGCACCTGACGACGATGGCGATCGACCTGCCGCAGCCGACCTATGCCGACGGCGCCCGCCAGACGGCGTTCTACGCCCAGCTGGCCGACCGGGTGCACGGGCTCGGCGGCGTTTCGGGTGTCGGCGCCATCAGCCTGATCCCCCTGGTCCCCCAGGGCGCCGCAACACGCTTCAGTATCGTGGGACGCCCGCCGCAGCGCCCCGGCGAATGGACCAGCGCCGACATCCGCATCGTCGATCCCGGCTACTTCGCCACGATGCGGATCCCTACGATCGCGGGTCGAACGTTTACCGCGGCGGACCGCGCCGACGCCCCTCCCGTGATCGTCGTCAACCAGAAGATGGCGCGCCAGTACTGGACCGAGGGCCAAGCAGTCGGGTCGCGCATGAAGGTGAGCTGGACGCACCCCGACGCGACGCCCGAGATCATCGGCGTCGTGGGCGACGTGCGCACCAGCGCCCTCGACACGGACCTGCGTCCGATGATCTACTACGTCGAGGCCCAGGACCCGACTGCGTCGATGACGCTGGCGATCCGCCACAGCGGCGATCCGGGTTCGCTCGTCACCGCGGTGCGCGCGGCGGTGCGCGATCTCGATCACGACGTCCCGCTCACCGACGTCGCCTCGATGACCACGCGCCTCGCCCGCTCGATGTCCGACCGGCGTTATCCGATGTTGCTGTTGTCGGGATTCGCCGCGCTCGCGGTCGTGCTGGCTGCGGTCGGGCTCTATGGACTCCTGTCGTACGTCGTATCGCGGCGTACGCGGGAAATCGGCGTCCGCATGGCGTTGGGAGCCGATCGGTTCATGGTGCTCGGCCTGGTGTTGCGCGACGGAGTGCGGCTGACGCTGATCGGTGCGGTGATCGGCGCAATGGCGAGCGTCGTCGCGGCCCGGGCCCTCAAGCATCTGTTATACGGCGTCGCTCCGACTGACCCGCTCACGTTTGCGGTCGTGGGCCTGCTGCTCGTCGCCGTCGCCCTCGTGGCGAGCTACCTCCCGGCGGCTCGGGCGACGCGGGTGGATCCGGTGGAAGCGTTGCGAACGGAATAGCGGCGTTATCGGTTATCGGTCGTCGGTTATGCCGTTGCCGACAACTGATGACCGATGACCGATGACGAAGTACCGACAACGGGGAGTACCAATGGAATATCTGCTACAAGACCTCCGCCTCGCCGTCCGCCAGCTCGCCAGGAGCCCGGGGTTCACCGCCGTCGCGGTGCTGACGCTGGCGCTCGGCATCGGCGCCAACACCGCGATCTTCAGTGCCGTCGACGCTGTGCTGCTCAGGCCGCTACCCTATCCCCAGTCGGATCGGCTGGTGGACCTGTCGGCCGGGACCTCAGAACCGGTCCGCTTCGCGATTTCCTATCCCGACCTGCTCGACTTCCGCGCCATGACGCGCGACTTCACGGGCGTCGCGGGATACAGCTCGCAGCGCTACAACCTCACCGGCGCCGGCGACCCGCGCGAGGTGCAGGCGGCGTTCGTCACCGCCGACCTGTTCGACGTCCTGCGGGTGCATCCCATCATTGGCCATGGCTTCACACCGCAACAGGACAACGACCCGGTCGCGTTGTTGAGCTACGCTCTCTGGGCGCAGAGCTTCGGCCGCGACCCGGGGGTATTGGGCAAGGCGATCGCGCTCGACGGCAAGAGCTACACGATCGTCGGCGTGATGCCGGCGGGATTTCACTTCCCCACCGACGGGATCGAGGTATGGACGCCGATCGGCGGCATTCGCGCAGTCGCGCCGCAGGCGATGACGACGCGTGAGCTCCGTGCCCTGAACGGCGTTGGGCGCCTGAGGCCGGCGGTGACGGTCGCCCAGGCGCAGCGCGACCTCAGCGTTCTCGCCAAGCGTCTCCAAGCGGAGCAGGCGAACGATACGAGCCCCCGACGAATCATCTCGATCGGTCCCGGCCCCGGGCCTGGCCCGAGCGGCGGGGGCGGAGGCGGTCCGCGCATCAGCGCAGCGGGGTTCGACCAGATCCAGTTCAACGCGCTGTTGTTGCGTGACGCCGCGATCGGCGATGTGAGCAGCCGGCTCTGGGTGCTGCTGGGTGCCGTCGGCCTCGTGCTGCTGATCGCGTGTGCCAACACTGCGAACCTGTTGCTGGCACGCGCCGCGACACGTGGGCGAGAAATGGCGATCCGGCGAGCGCTCGGCGCGGGCCGCGGGCGTTTGATGCGACAGCTCCTGACGGAGAGCGTCGTGCTCGCCCTCAGTGGTGCGGCGCTGGGGCTCGTCGTGTCGAAGTGGGGACTCGATGCGCTGCTCGCGTTATGGCCGCGCGCGCTGCCCCGCAGCCAGGAGGTCGGACTGCATCTCGGCGTGCTGGCGTTCACCGCCATGCTCGCCCTCGTCACAGGGATCGCGTTCGGTCTGGCCCCTGCGCTGCGCGCCACCGCCGCGCGCATCGAGGAGGGGCTGCGCCAAGACAGCGCCGGGAGCACCGGCGGCCGGCGCCAGCGGGTGCAGCATACCCTCGTCGTCGTCGAGATGGCGCTCGCGCTCGTCCTGCTCGTCGGCGCGGGCCTCCTGGCGCGGAGCTTCGCGGCGCTCAACGCCGTGAGCCCGGGATTCGACACGCGCGACGTCCTGGCCGGACGGATCCGCCTGACGCCCTCGCGCTACCCGACACCACCGCAGCAGAAGAGGTTCTTCGAGACCGTGCAGAGCGCGCTTGCCGGACGTCCCGACGTCACCGGCGTCGCACTCTCGGAAACGATGCCGCTGTCGGGAGGGATCCGGATCGTTGCGTTCGACCCGCGCCCGGTCCGGCCCGACTACCCCGAGCCATTCTTCGCGGCGTTAGAGAGCGTCGTAGCGCCGGAGTACTTCAGCACGATGCGCATCCCGATCCGGCGCGGGCGCGGCTTCGGACCCGAAGACCGGGCCGGCGCTCCGGCAGTCGCGGTCGTGAGCGCGACCTTCGCGAGCGAGCTCTGGCCCAACCAGGATCCGATTGGCAAGCAGTTCCCATTCAGGGGCCCACGCGAGTCCTCCCGGCCGGTGACGGTGATCGGCGTGGTCGATGAGCTGCGCAGTGCGTCGCTGGAGCAACCCAACCCGCGTCCCACGTTGTACTTGTCGTCGGTGCAGGAGGAGGGCCAGCCGGAGATGTGGGTGGTGATGCGGTCGGGACGCGGGGCACCGCTGGCCCTCGTAGGGGCGCTGAAGGACGCGGTGAAGCTCGCCGATCCCGAGCAGCCGATCGGTGATCTCGTGAGCCTGGAGCAGCTGATCGGGCGGCAGACGGCGGCGCGTCGCTTCAACACGACGCTGCTCGGCATCTTCGCCCTGCTCGCGGTCGGCCTCGCGCTCGTGGGGATTTACGGTGTCACGAGCTACGCGGTGGCGCAGCGCCGGCGCGAGCTGGGCATCCGGCTCGCACTCGGCGCCGGACCGAAAGACGTGATGCGGCTGCTCGTGGGGGAGAGCCTGATGCGGGTCGTGATCGGCGTGGTGCTGGGCCTTGCGATCGCGCTGGTCGCGAGCCGAGCGCTGGTATCGATGTTGTACGGAGTGCAGCGGTGGGATCCGGTGACGTTTGCGGGGACCGCGTTGCTGCTGGGCTTCGTGGCGCTGGTCGCGACGTGGCTGCCCGCGCGCAAAGCGACCCGGGTCGATCCGATAGTGACGCTGAGGGCCGAATAGCGACCATGGACGCCGTACTCCAAGACCTCCGCTACGCGGTCCGCGCGCTCGCCAAGAGCCCCGGCTTCACCCTCGGCGTGATCCTTACCCTCGGGCTCGGGATCGGCGCCAACGTAACGATGTTTTCGATCGTCGACCGCATGCTGTTTCGGACACCGCCGATGCTGCGCGATCCCTCCGCGACACACCGCGTGTATCTGGCGCAGACCTACCGCGGCGAGGAGAACGCGGATGCCAGCATGCAGTACGCGCGCTATGTCGATCTGACCGCAGGGACGACATCGTTTGCCCGCACCGCGGCGTTCACCGAAGACGACATCGCGGTCGGCGTCGGCACCGATGCGCGAGAGCTGCGGATCGGGATCGTCAGCGCGAGCTTTTTCGGCTTCTTCGCCGCGCCGCCGGCGCTGGGCCGCTACTTCACCACCACGGAAGACGCGCCGCCCGCCGGCACCGCCGTCGCGGTGCTGGGATATGGATTCTGGCAAACCCGCTACGGCGGACGCCCGGACATCCTCGGCGCGACGCTGCAAATCGGGCCGGTCATCTACACCATCATCGGGGTGGCGCCGCAAGGATTCACCGGCCTGTGGCCCAACCAGCCGCCGGTGGCGTTCATCCCCATTTCCACGTATGCGGGCGCACTCGCCGCCGGGTTCATGCAAAACGAGCGCTGGTGGACCACCTACAGCTGGGACTGGGCCTCGATGCTCGTGCAGCGCAAGCCCGGGGTCAGCACCGCCACGGCGACCGCGGACTTGACGCGCGCCTTCCTCCGGAGCTTTGAGGCCGAACGGGCCGGCGACGCGACGCTCGCACCAATCGACATCGCACGGCCCCATGCCATCGTCGCCTCGGTGCTGAGCGAGCGCGGGCCGAACGAATCGAGCTTCGCCAAGGTGGCGACGTGGGTCTCGGGCGTCGCGCTGATCGTGCTGCTCATCGCCTGTGCGAACGTGATGAACCTCCTCCTGGCTCGAGCGTTGCGGCGGCGCCGTGAGATCGCCATCCGCCTGGCCCTCGGCGTGACGCGCCGGCGCCTCCTGTCGCAGCTCCTCACGGAGAGCCTAGCGCTCGCGGTTGGCGGCGGCGCGCTGGGTATGATCATCGCGGAATGGGGTGGGACAGTGCTGCGCGGGGGATTTCTCGCGGGAGCAGCAGACGTGAGTGTCTTGGGCAACGGGCGCACGCTGCTGTTCGCCGGCCTGGCGGCGCTCTTCACCGGCGTGCTCACGGGACTCGTTCCCGCTCTCCGAGTCCTGCGACCCGACCTCGTAACCGATCTCAAGGCCGGCATGCGCGAGGGCACCTATCAGCGATCCCGCACCCGCGCCGTGCTCCTCGTCGCTCAGTGTGCGCTCTCCGTCACCCTGCTCGTCGGGGCGGGGCTCTTCGTGCGCAGCCTGCGCCAGGTGCGCGACGTGCGCCTCGGGTACGACGTCGATCCCGTATTGATCGTGGACTTGAACATGCGAGGTGTGCGGCTCGACAGCGCGCAGCACGTCGTCCTGCGCCACAACCTGCTGGACCGAGCCCGGTCGATTCCCGGCGTCCAGCATGTCTCGCCGCGCGTCTCGGTGCCGTTCCTCGGGCGGATGAGCGTCAGCCTGTACGTGGACGGGATCGATTCGGTCCGGCGGCTGGGACGCTTCCTCCTGAATGCCGTCGGCCCCGACTACCTCGCCACCATGGGAACGCAGCTCGTGCGCGGACGCGGCATCTCCGACCAGGATGTCGCGGGTGCGCCCGGCGCCATGGTCGTGAGCGAGGCAATGGCCGGAGTGCTGTGGCCTGGTGGGGAGGCGATCGGGCAGTGTGTCCACGTCCGCTTCGAGAGGGCTCCCTGCACATACGTCGTCGGTGTCGCCGAGAACATCCATTCGCAGCGTCTCGGTGACGATCCCACGTTCTCCTACTACCTGTCGTCGGCGCAATGGGACCCGGGAAACGGCGGCCTGTTCGTTCGCGTGGCCGGGCCGGCGAGCCAGCTCGCCGAGACGGTGCGACGCCGTCTGCAAGAGGTCATGCCCGGCGCATCGTATGCGGTGGTCACGCCGTTTGCAGAAGTGCTCGGCCAAGAGACGCGGTCCTGGCACCTGGGTGCCACGATGTTTCTCGCGTTCGGTGCCCTCGCCGTTGTCCTCGCCGCGATCGGTCTCTACAGCGTGCTCGCGTACAACGTGGCGCAGCGCACCCACGAGCTGGGAGTGCGCGCCGCGCTCGGAGCCGACCAGCGAGACCTGATTGCCATGGTGGTGCGGGAGGCGCTCACCATCGGCGTCACCGGCATCACTATTGGGGCGTTGATCGCGCTGGCCGGCGGCCGCTGGCTCGGACCTTTGCTCTTCCAGGAATCGCCGCGCGATCCGCTCGTCTTTGGGACGGTCGCGGCGTTGTTGCTCGGCATCGCGGCGTTGGCGAGCTTCGTCCCGTCACGCCGAGCGGCGTCGGTCGACCCGGTGGTGGCGCTGCGAACTGAATAGGTCGCAGGTGGCAAGTGTTAGGTGTCAGGGTTGCCGCACCTGACACCCGACGCCTGAAACCCGACACACTTCTCAAAAGGAAGCATCAATGCCCGTCCTCCTGCTGACACTCACACTGGCGTTCCAGCACCCCGATACCGCGACGTTCATCACGCGCCTCGGCACGGACACCATCGCCATCGAGCGATTCACCTTCGATGGCCGGGTGCTCGACGGCGTGAGCGTTATGCGCTCACCCAACGTCTCAGTGCATCGTTATCGCGCGGTGTTTGGTGCCGGCGGTGTCGACAGTCTGACGCTAGCCGAAGGTCCGGCAGGCAG
>DATLVL010000372.1:0-6743 GCA_035577525.1 Gemmatimonadales bacterium
GCGGCGCCAGCACCCGCACCACCGAATCCGGCAACGGGGTGAAAATCACGAACGCCGTGGCCCAGAACGGGGCCTTGAGAAATGCGTTGACGCTCCAGCGCACGGCGCGGCGCTGCTTCATCGCGGAGAGAGCGGGCAACGCGGAGACCCAATCGATCACGCGATAATTCACCGCCTCCGAAAGCGTCGCGCCCACCGTGCCGACGAGCGCCAGCAGCCACGCGGGATACAGGCGGGCGTAGTAGAGCAGTGTCGCCTCATAGGCCGTCGGGAAGATTGGCGAAAGCGGACCGTGCACGAAGATCGTGATCGCGAGGAAGACGAGCAGCCTCACAGGATCAATCCTGCGTAGCGCCACACCACGACAGCGAACACCACGCCCTCGAGCACCAGCGCCCACGGCTGGCGGTAATAGCCGGCGTACATCGCGCGCCCCCAGTAGCCCGTGTTCTTCCAGAGGTTGAACGAGAACCGCCTGGCGCTGAACGGGAGCAGCAGCGGAATACCGGTATCGGTGGGCATGTCCGCGATGACGTGGGCGAGGATGCTCAGCAGCGCCAAGGCTCCCAGCCACGAACCGAACAGCAGCGTGGCGAGACCGCCGACCAGGCCGCAGAACAACAGGCTGTGACTCCAGGTGCCGTGGAACGACGGCCTCGCCCAACCGGCGCGGATGACGAGGGAATCGGCGTTGGGAAGAAACTGCGCCGCGCCGACGACCGCGAACGTCTCCGGGCGCGGGTCCAGCGACGCGATCGCCAGTGCGATTCCGAGGTGCCCGAACTGCATCGTGTCTCCCGGTGGAAGTACCGGGACGTTCGGGCGAGCCCCTCAAGCCGATCTCAAGACGAGGCCAGCCTGCCTTGCTGGCTAAGGAGCCTGATCTCTACATTTGCGGTCGGAACTGTTGCGGAGTCCTCTTGAACGTCACACGCGCGCTCGGTTGTGTCACCGCCCTGTGGGCCCTCTGTGGGTGCAGCGGGTCGGCAGACCCGTTCTCCGCGAGAGCGCTGATCGTTAGCGGCGGCAACCTGCAGACCGGGTGCCTGCTCGCTCCGCTGCCCGAGTCGCTCGAGGTCACGCTGACGGGGAGCAACGGCGCACCGCTCGCCGGCGAGCCGGTGACCTGGCAGGTGACGGGGGGCTCGGCAGTACTGTCGAGCACAGTCCGGACCACCGACGCTGCGGGGAAAGCACGCGTGCAGCTCGCCCTCGGGCTGGCGCTGTCGCCCATCGCGGTCTCCGCGAGCGCCGGCGGCGCGCCCACTGTCTCATTCTCGGCCACCGGCAAGGTCGCAGCCTTCGGGCTCGGGCAAACCACGTCCAGCGCGTTGAACGGCAGCAGCTGCACGTTTGTGGGCGGTGGCCCGTTCGACGCCTACGCCTTGACGCTGCCAGAAGCCCAAACCTTCACCGTGTCGCTGTCGGCTGACTCGTTCGACGCCACGCTCGAGGTGGTCGACGAGGGCTTCGCGCTGGGCGGCGCCTTCAATCTCGACAGTGTGGCGGGAAAGGGAGTCACCAATTCGTTTCTCAAGATGATCGCGACCGGCGGCGCGTATGGCATCGCCGCAGGCGGGCAGAGTCTCGGGTCGGCAGGGTCGTACACGCTGACGACGGCCGCCGTGGCGGTCTATGCGGACAGCTGCCTCGGCGACATCTGGGTGACCCGCGGCATCAGCACGCAGCAGGAGCTGAAGCCGACCGACTGTGTCGACACCAGCGGCCCGTATTATTTCGACCCGTTCCAGCTGATTCTGGTGTCCGGCCAATCCGTCACGATCACGGAGAGCTCAACCGCGTTTGACGCCGAGCTGTTCGTCCATGCGTCCTCGGGCAGGGATCTTTTCGATGACAACAGCGGCGGCGGCACCAATGCCCGCCTCAGCTACACGAACACGTCGACGGGGGCCGAAGTACTCTTTATCCTGCCATCGACCACTGCCGTGGGCGCGACCGGTGCATACACACTCACGATCGATCCGCCGGCGGCAGCCGTCCGTTGATCAGGCGTTGACGAGCCCCTCCTACCTTGTCGGACATGGAGACCGATCCGTACATTGCCGGTATGGCTGCCGCGACGCCGATGACCGCCGACGAGCTGCTGCATCTCAACCTTCCCGACAAGCGAACCGAGCTGGTAAAGGGGGTGCTCGTCGTTCGGGAGCCAGCCGGGTATCGGCACGGCGAAGTGGCGATGAATCTCGCCATTGCGATCCACACGTTCGTTCGCGCCCAACGGCTCGGCACTGTCCTTGCCGCGGAGACTGGCTTCAAGCTGTTCACCAATCCGGACACCGTCCGGGCACCCGACGTCGCATTCATCCGTGCAGATCGCGTCCCTACGCCGCCGCCACGAGGATTCCCGGCGATGGCACCCGACCTCGCCGTCGAGGTGCTGTCTCCAGATGACCGCCCTGGTGAAGTCCTGCAGAAGGTTGCGGACTGGCTGATTGCCGGCGTGCAGCTGGTGTGGGTGGTCGATCCAGTTCGCCGCGTGGCCCGGGTGTACCGACCAGATGGCGTCGACTCTCAATTGAGCGAGCACGACGCGCTCGATGGCGAAAACGTGCTGCCCGGATTGTCGATTCCCCTCGCCGACGTGTTGTAACGCACCTACCGGCCGCTGCGCTCCCGATAGCGCCGTACCTGCCCCGGCGTCACCATCTCCTGCAGCAGAATGGCGCGCTCAATCGGCGCCGCAAACGCATAGCCGCGCGCGTCGACAACCAGCCAGCGTTCCCATTCCAGCCGGTCGAGCGCCGCTTCCACGTCGCTGTGCGCGAGCTCCGTCGCGCGCGCCAGCTCGTCAGATGTAAACCGTTCCCCGAGCGATGCCGCCGCGGCGAGCACCGACTGCGCCGGCTCGGGGACCTGGCGATAGCGGAGGCACACCGCGCCGACGACCGCGGGCGGCAGGTCCCCCGGCAGGGTGTCGACCAGGGTCTGGCGCGCGCCCGGCCAGGCGGGAGCGTCGGGCGACATGCGAAACCCGAGCGCCACTGCCTCGAGCATCGCCGTCGCGAGCAACGCCACGCCGGCGCTGTCGCGCTCGACGCGACGCACCACACGCTCGAGATCAGCCGACTCATAGCGGGGCAGCCACCACTGCGCCAACGCCGCGAGCGCGGCATGATCGAGGCGCCCCACGCGAATCACCGCGCCCGTGATGCCCCGCCCGATCTGTGCTCGCAGCCCGTCGAGCCATTCCGGCCGGCGCTCGCCACTGGCGGCGCTGACGACGACCAGCACGCGTGCGCCGCCGATGTCCCGCACCAGCTGCGGCAGCATTGCCGCCGTCTCGCGATCGAGATCCTGGGCATCGTCCAGCGCCAGCAGCACGGGCTGCTCGCTCGCCGCCGCCCGCGCCGCGGCGGCGAGTGCCTGGGACGGCTCGATCGCCGTAGCGGAGTCACCCGGCAGCCGCGTTTCGAGGTCGGGGGCCAACGCATTGAGTGTGGCGAGCGCCGCGCTCGAAGCGCCGGCGATGCCCGGCGCTGCAGCCAGTCCGCCACTGAGCAGTCCCACCACGCCCGCCCACGGCGCGTGGGCATCGGACGGCACGGCACGGGTCGACGCGACCGTGGCATCCTCGAGCCGGGCCCGATCGATCAGCTCCTCGAGCAGCCGAGTCTTCCCTTCCCCGGGCTCTCCTTCGAGCAGCACGAAGACCACGGCGCCGCCGCGCGCGCGATCCCACGCGCCGATGAGCGACGTTAGTTCGTCGCTGCGCCCAACGAGCGGCGCGCGCGGCCGGGCACCCTCTGGTGTCGCTGCGACGCGGCGGCCCACGCGCGCGTCGCGCACCCGGTCCACGAGCCGGCGTGTCTCCGGTGCCGGCTCGGTGCCAAGGCGCTCGCGCAACCCGGTAGCAAGCCGGTCGGCCAGGGCCAGTGCTGCGGCGCGATCGCCGTCGAGCGCGAGGGCGCGGATCGCCGCGCGGGCCGCGGCCTCCGCGGTCGGCTCGAGCTCCAGGGCTCGCAGCGCCGTCGTCTTCGCGCCGCCCAAGTCCGCGGCGGCGAGCTGTGCCTCGGCCCAGTGCGTCAGCGCCGCGACCGAATGGGTGCGCCACAGCAACCGCTCTCCCGCGACCCAATTCTCGAACTCGTTCGCGTCGGGGACCGACAGCCCTTCCAGGAACTCGCCCGTGGCCGCGCGCGCCGCCGCCGCCCAGTCCTGTACGGCGCTGCGCGTCTCCAGCTCGTCGCAGTCGAGCGTCACCGCGCCCTCGGCGAGCGACACCTGGTCGACATCGGCGCGTACCCGCTCGTCGCCCAGCACGCGGCGGAAGACCCGCAGCGCTTCGGAGAGCGAGTGGCGCGCCGCCTTCTCGTCGCGCTCGCTCCACAACAGCCCGATCAAGTGCTCGCGCGTGCGCGCGCGCCGCGGCGAGCGTGCCAGATACACGAGCAGCGCGAGGTGTTTGCGCCACAACAGCTCGGCGGGCGCGGGCTGGCCGTCGATCGTGACGCGGGCGGGCCCGAGGACATGTAGGGAAACGGCGGACATAGGGCGACGATAATAGATTGACCGACGCATGGAGACGCCAGACCCCGCCGATGTGCAACGCGCCGTAGGGCCGCGCTACGAGGTGCTCGACCTCGCCGGCGCGGGCGGCATGGGGGCGGTGTAC
This sequence comes from Gemmatimonadales bacterium, assembly GCA_035577525.1. Lineage (GTDB taxonomy): Bacteria > Gemmatimonadota > Gemmatimonadetes > Gemmatimonadales > GWC2-71-9 > DASTHG01. Next base: position 4,634 of record DATLVL010000372.1, read on the forward strand.
CGGGCCCGGCACCGCGAGCTGGGCCACCAGGTCGCGATCAAGGTGCTGCCGCCCGAGATCGCGACCAGCCGGATGCGGGAGGAGCGGTTCCGGCGCGAAGCGCAGCTCTCCGCCCATCTCTCCCATCCGAATCTCGTTCCGGTGTTCGAGTTCGAGACCAACGAGGGACTCACCTACCTCATCATGCCGTTCGTGCGGGGCCGGACGCTCGAGGCCCTGCTCGCGGAGCGGCCGCAGCTGTCGCTCGCCGAGCTGTTGCGCGTGCTCGGCGACGTGGGCGCGGCGCTCGACTTCATTCATCCCCGCGGCGTCGTCCACCGCGACGTCAAACCCGCCAACATCCTGATCGAGGATGAGACCGGTCGCGCGCTGCTGGCTGATTTCGGAGTAGCGTTAGCGGGTGTCTCGGGCGGCTCGCTCACGGGCGTCGGAGTGGCGGTGGGGACGCCCGCATACCTCCCGCCCGAGCAGCAGAGCGGCGCGGAGCGGGTGGACGGGCGTGCCGATCTCTTCTCGCTCGCGCTGGTTGCGTTCGAGGCCCTCACGGGTGACCTGCCGGTCGCCGGTCTCGATCGAGCGGCACTCGCGACCGCGTTGCGGAAAGATCGCCGCGACGTGTCCCCCTCCCTCGCGGCCGCGCTCGTCGCCCCGCTCGCCGAGCGCCCGTCCGAGCGACCCGACACCGCGGCCGTCTGGCTGCACGGCATCGGACGATCGACGAGCGCGAGCTGGCGCGGTCCGGTGCTGGCGGTGGCGGCGTTCACCCTGCTGGGCGTCGCCGCGTGGATTGCGTGGGGGCGCTCCGCGGCGCATCCGGGAGCCGAGGGCAGCCTCGCGGTGATGCCGTTCACGATCCTCGGCACCAATGCCCAATTCCCTCCCGCGCAGCTGCCGACGTGGTTCCAGCAGCGAGTGGGACCGGTGCCGGGGCTGCGGCTCGTCTCGCCGCCCAGGACGGCGTCGTTCGCGGGAGAGCAGGCGCAGACGATCAACGACGCCCAGACGACGGCGGCGCAGCTGGACGCGACGTATTTCGTTCAGCCCAAGCTGCAGTTTCACGACAGCACCGCCACGATGAGCGCCGAGCTTTTCGAAACGAAGACGTTGCGGCAGCTCGGGTCGGGAACCCGGAGCGGGCCGGCCGACTCGCTATCGCAGCTGATGGATGCCGTCTGGGCGCAGCTGCTGCAGCGCATCCTGCGCGGTCATTTCGCGCCGGTCTCGAGCGTGACGCTGCCCAACACGCTGCCGGCGATGATCGCCTATGCCAACGCCGAGGAGGCGTGGCGGCGCGGGAATTTCGACCGGGCGTTGGAGGAGTACGACCGCGTGCTCGCGGCCGATTCGAGCTTCGCGATCGGCTACTTCCGCCGCGCGATCGTGCACGCCCAGGTCGACCCGCGCGAAGAAGTGCTGCGCGCGGCGATCGCCGGGGCGCGGCGCCATCAATCGGGACTCACTCCGGCCGACAGCCTGCTGCTCGAGGGGTACCGTCTGATGCTCGAGTACGGCGATGGCCGCGGCGCGCTGCGCCGCTTCAAGGAGGCGCGCGATTCGGCGCCCGACGAGCCGCAGACGTGGTTCGTGTTGGGGGAGTTCTACTACCACTTCGGCGCGCTGTTCGACGAGCGTATTACCGATGCCGAGGCGGCGTTCGACAAGGTGATCGACCTGACGCCGGATTTCGCGCCGGCCATCTCGCATCTCATCTCGTTGCAGCACTTGCGGGGGGACAACACCGCCACGCGGCAGAGCATCGCCAAGTACCGGTCGTTCGATTCGACGTCGGTTGTGGCCGAGGCGATCGGCATCGCCGACACGTTGCTGTTCCATGCGGCGAACGTGAAGCTGACGCTGTTGAACACTCTCGATCAGCATCGCTTCACGGCGCTCGAGTATCTGGCGTTTCAGGTGCAGGAGTTCGGCAAGCCCGACGAGCGACGCGGGCCGGGCCGCAAGGTGCTGCTGGCGCTCGCGCGGCGTGCGACGACGGATTCGCAGCAGGTGCTGGCGCTGCGGCTGGGGCTGGCCGCGGATCTGGGTGAGGGGTGGGTGGACAGCGCCCGCGCGCGTTTGGCGCAGGTGCGGACGCCGGCGACGGAGCGGGAGC
>DATLVL010000373.1:0-10968 GCA_035577525.1 Gemmatimonadales bacterium
GCCTCAAGACGAATGCGATCGCGGGCGTCGTGGCGATGGGGTGCACCCTCGCGCCGTGGGACACCGCGGGGAAAGGTGTCAACCCGGAAAAGCTCGCGCAGCGGTTCGCCCGCGATGACACCGACCGCCAGCTCTACGGCACACTGGCGTGGCGGCTGCGGGCCAACCCGACGGCGTGGATCGGGCCGACGGCGCCGCCGTTCCTCGTGCTGATCGCAGAATCCGAGCGCTTCTTTCCGTCGATTCTCGAAGAAGGAGCGCACTTCGTCTGCCGCATGCGGGAGCTCGAGCGCTCGGCCGACATCCGCATTCTCCCCGGCCGCCGCCACATCACCACGACGACGGGATTCGCGGACCTCGCCGATCCCGTCGCGAACCTGGTCGCAGATTTCGTCCGCAACCCCGCCGCCGTGACGGCGACTCCGTAGCGGGAGCCGAAGTGATACGCGCGCTGGGCGCGGGCGACGAGCCAGCGCTCGAGGCGTTCCTCATCCGCCACGCCGACTTCTCGATGTTCCTGCGCTCCAACTCGCGGGCGGCGGGGCTCGTGTACGACGGACAACCCCTCCAGGCACTGTACGTCGCCCTGTTCGATGGCGGCGACATCGTCGCCGTGGCAGCGCACTGCTGGAACAACGTGCTGCTGGTACAGGCGCCGGTCGATGTCGCGGCGGTCGCGCGCGCCGCCGTCGAACAGTCGCGGCGCCCCGTGGCCGGACTCTCGGGCCCCGCCGATCAGGTCCTCGCCGCGCGCAGTGCCCTCGGCCTCGACGACCGCCCCGCCCCGAAGTTCGGCCGCGAAGAGCTGTTCGCCCTCGACCTGAAAGAGTTGCTCGTCCCCACGCCCCTCGCCGACGGGCGCTGGACCTGCCGCCGCCCGCGCTCCGACGAGCTCGAGCTTCTCGTCGATTGGCGCGTCGACTTCTCCCGCGAAGCGCTGCAGTTCCCGGACTCGCCGACGTTGCGCAACGAGTGCGAGCAAGAGCTGCGTCTCGTCCATGAACGCGGCTCCAATTGGGTGCTCGAGGATGGCGGCCTCGTCTCCTATTCCGCGTTCAATGCCAGGCTGCCGGACATCGTGCAGATCGGGGGCGTGTGGACGCCCCTGGAGCTGCGAGGACGCGGCTATGGCCGTGCGGTCGTCGCCGGATCGCTTTTGGAAGTGCGAGAACTCGGAGTGCAACGGGCGGTGTTGTTTGCGGAGCGGGAAGACGCAAAGCGCGCGTACAGGGGAATCGGATTCCGAGTCGTCGGGGAGTACGGACTCGTGTTGTTTGGCGGGAGTTAGCCGCCGAGCCGTTGAGGCAGACGCCGAGCCGCCGGGCCGCCGAGTGGACGCCGAGGAAGCCAGGTGTTAGGAGATTCCATGCCAACTGCTGGTTATTCTGGAAAGCGCCTCGTCGACAAACTCGGGATCAAGCCGGGCATGGGTCTCGCCATTATCGGCGCCCCTCGTGGATATCGGTCCACCCTCGGCGCATTGCCAGCTGGGGTGACGGTCGTCGCCGCGCCGCGCGGCATGCTGCCCCTCGTTCATTTCTTCACCACGAAGCGATCGCTGCTGGAGCGACGCTTCCCTGCCCTGAAGCGGGTGTTGGCGCAGGACGGCGCACTCTGGGTGTCGTGGCCGAAAAAGTCCTCCGGCGTCGCGACCGATCTCACGGAAGACGTGGTCCGCGAAGTGGCGCTGGCGGGCGGCCTCGTCGACGTGAAGGTGTGCGCGGTGGATGAAGTGTGGTCGGCGTTGAAGCTGGTGCGGCGATTGAAGGACAGACGATAAGGCGTCATCGGTTATCGGTTGTCGGTAATGACGTTACCGATGACCGACGACCCGAGACGCCTTTATATCACAAAGTACTTGACAACAGTGCTCAGATATCAGATATTAGTATCCAGCATGGCGTCGCCGCAGCCACTGGCCGACCGCGCGCTCGACAACCTGAGCTACATCCGCCGCACCATGGAGCGCGCGGGGTCGTTCACCGCCGTGCCCGGATGGGGTCAGGTCGGTATCGGTGTCACCGCGCTCGGCGCGGCGGCGCTGGCAGGGCGCCAGACGTCGGTGCTGAACTGGCTCGTGACCTGGCTGGTCGAGGCGATCGTGGCGCTGGCGATCGGCGGCTGGACCATGGTGCGCAAGGCGCGCGCCGCCAATGACTCGCTGCTCTCCGGCCCGGGCCGGCGCTTCGGGTTGAGCTTTCTCCCGCCGCTGATCGTCGGCGGCCTGTTGACGGTGGCGTTGTACTTCGGTGGCGACCGGCGGCTGATTCCAGCCGTGTGGCTGCTGCTGTACGGGACGGGCGTGGTAGCAGGCGGAGCCTTCTCGGTCCCCGTCGTCCCGGTGATGGGGTTGGGATTTCTCCTGCTGGGGTCGGCGGCATTGTTTACTCCCGGGGCAGCCAATTGGCTGCTCGCCGCCGGCTTCGGCGGGTTGCATATCGTGTTCGGCTTGTGGATCGCACGGAGGTACGGTGGCTAGATCGTCGGCAGTACGGCATCCGACGCCGCAGAGCGAGTCCGCGGCGCGTGGCGCGGCACGGGCCGCCGCCGAGCTCGACCGCCTGATCCATGAGCGGGTGCGGTTGGGCATCGTGTCGGCGCTGGCGGGCGTCGACCGGCTCAGTTTCAACGAGCTCAAGTCCCTGCTCAAGGTGTCGGACGGCAATCTCAGCGTCCACGCGCGCAAGCTCGAGGAAGCCGACTACATCAGCTGCACGAAGTCGTTCGACGGCCGTATTCCCAAGACCGAGTACCGCCTCACTGCCGCCGGACGCCGGGCGTTGGAGCGATATCTCGACCACATGGAAGCGCTGATCCGCGCCACGCGGTAAGGCGGCCTTTTTTTTTGAGGTGAAACTTTATGCCGCAAAGTTCTCTGCACGTCGCGATCATCCTCGATGGCAACGGCCGCTGGGCGCAGCGCCGCGGCCTGGAGCGCACCGCCGGCCACCGCGTCGGCGCCGAGGCGGTGCGCCGCACAGTCGAGGCCGCGCCCAAGCTGGGCATCGGCGCGCTGACGCTGTTCGCGTTTTCCAGCGACAACTGGAAGCGCCCGCCCGCCGAAGTCAGCACCCTGATGCGCCTCTTCGCCCGCCACCTGCGCACCGAGACGCCGCGCTGCCTCGAGCACGACATTCGCCTGCGCGTGGTGGGGCGGCGCGACCGGCTCGCGGGGCCGCTGGTCGAAGCGATCGCGACCGCCGAAGAGCGCACCCAGGGCGGCACCAACCTCGAGCTGCGGCTCGCGGTGGACTACTCCTCGCGGCACGCAATAGAGACCGGCCACCTCCTCCCCGACGTCGACCTCGTGATCCGCACCGGGGGCGAGCAGCGCCTGTCGGACTTCCTGTTGTGGGAGAGCGCCTACGCCGAGCTGTACTTCACCAAGACGATGTGGCCCGACTTCGGCGCCGCCGAGCTCGCCGCCGCCATCACGTGGTATCACGCCCGCGACCGCCGCTTCGGAAGCATCTCCGAAGCCGCCGCCGGCTGACCCCGAACCCCTGGGAGCGCCAATGATCACCGACAGCCTGGGCCCGATTTCGTTCGGGCTCTTCATCGTCGCCGTGCTCGGCACGCTGGCAGCGGGAGCGGCGTTTCTGCTCGCCATACTGCTCAAGAAGCCCCAGTGGGCGCGGGTGATTGCCTGGATCGAAGCGGGTGGCCTCGTCCTCTACGCCGGTCTGTTCTTGATCACCTCGCTCGCCTCGCGGACCCAGGAGCTCGCCGTGGGCATCGAGAAGCACATCTGCGAGGTCGACTGCCACCTTGCCTATTCCGTCGCCGGCGTCAAGACGGTGAAGGCATGGGCCGGCAAGACAGCGCACGGCATGTTCTACGTGATCACCGTGCGCGTGCGTTTCGACTCGGAGACGATCGCCAGCTGGCGGCCGCGCGACGTTCCTGTCTACCCGAACGGCCGCAGCGTGGCGCTGATCGACACGCAGGGCCGACGTTACCCCGCGGCGACGGATGCCCTCGATCGCCAGCTGCTCCCGGGCCAGGAGTACACCACTGATTTCGTCTTCGATGTGCCGGCCGATGCCGGGACGCCGCGCCTCGAGCTCGAGAGCGGTGACTGGCCGACGCATCTCATGATCGCCCACGAGAACGCCTTCCTGCACGGGAAAGTGCTGTTCCGGTTGGCCGCATGAGCGCCGTCACGCTGCCGTCTCGCTCGCGCCTCGGCGTCGATGTGCTGGCATACGGACTCGCGCTCGGGATCATGGGGGACCTGTTGCTGCGCGCGGCTCCCTGGGGTCTGAACTTCTCGCTCTGGATCTGGGCGTTGATGGGAGTGGGAATCTGGCTGGTGCGCCGCTACCAGCTCCCCGTCTCGAGCGATTTCTCCTGGCTGGCGCTCTCGGTCGTGCTCTGCGCCGCCGCCTTCTTGCGCCACGATTCACAGGCACTGCAGCTGATCGATCTCGCGACCCTCGTAGTGCTGCTCTCCCTGACGGCCCTCGCCACGCAAGGGGGGCAGATCCGGTTGCGCGGCATCTCGACCTACGTCAACGCGACGATTGTGGCCTGCGCGCACGCGTGGTTCGGGACACCGCGCCTCCTCTTTAGTGAGATCGCGTGGAAGGATCTGCAGGGACAGGGGCGGTGGCGCCAAGTGCGCGCCGTCGCAATCGGGCTGCTCGTGGCGCTGCCACTCCTCGTGTTGTTTGGCGGGCTGTTCGCGCAGGCCGACGCGGGCTTCGCATCGCTGGTCAACCGTGTACAGATCGATTTTCCGAGTCTCGTCGGCCACGTGGTGCTGACGACGATCGTCGGGGGCCTCGCCGCGGGCGCGCTGCGAGGCGCGACCATGGGAACGTCTGAGACCGCGGGGCTCGGGGAACGGACCGCGAGCCCCGAACTGGGCTTTACCAGCGCCGTCACGGCCCTGGGGGCGCTCAATCTGCTGTTTCTCGTGTTCGTGACGTTGCAGGTGCGCTACTTGTTCGGCGGTGCGGCGGTGATCGCCGAGACGACGGGGCTCACGGTGGCGGAGTACGCGCGCCGCGGCTTCTTCGAGCTCGTGACGGCATCTGCGCTGGTCTTGCCAGTGCTGTTGGTCGCCGATTGGGCGACGCTGGTCGAGGGCTCCCGGCAGCGCAACATCTTCCGGCTGCTGGCGGGGCTGCTCGTCGCGCTCGTCGGCGTGCTGCTCATTTCAGCGCTGCAACGCATGCTCCTTTACGTGAACGCCTTCGGGCTGACGGAGCTGCGGCTGTACACCACGGCGTTCATGGTGTGGCTGGGCGTGGTCTTCGTCTGGTTCACGCTGACCGTGCTGACGGACGGACGCCCCCGGTTTGCGTTCGGGGCCCTGGCGCAGGCCCTGGTGGTGCTCGGCGCGCTTCATGTCGCTAACCCGGACGCGGTGATCGCTCGAGTGAACCTGACGCGGTTCAGCCGGCACCGCGCACTCTCCTTGGCCGAGCAGGACCTCGGTCCCGATGCGGCGTACCTCTCTCGCACCCTGAGCGCCGACGCCGTACCGGTCCTGCTCGACCGGCTCTCGTATCTCCAGCCCATTCAGCAGACTGATGTAGCACGCACACTGCTGAACAGGTGGGGGCCATGGAACGAACCCGACTGGCGGGCGTGGAATTGGTCAGAATGGCAAGCACGGAAGCTGGTCGCTGCACGGACGGGTGACCTGGAGCTCCGTGCACAGCGGTGACCACCAGCCGGGCCGTTGGGTCTCAGAGGAATCAGACAATTCAAAGACGCGCCTGGGGGGGTAATGCGGTCGTGGCGTAAATACCGGTGGGTGCCCGTTACATCGTTGTGTCTCGTGGTCCTGCTGTGTCAGAAAAAGGCGGATCAAACGCCGACGGTGCCGAAAAACCAACCGGGGCACATTCATCGCTCGTCGCCAGGATCGCACCACCGCAACGGCTCGGGCGCGACCACCAGCTAGTCCTCCACGGCAGTTACACGGGCGGTAGAGGCTTCTACCGCCCGTACCACTATCTTAAGAAAACTATGAGCATCCGCATCGTGCAGGTCGATGCCTTCACGGCTACGCCCTTCGCGGGAAACCCCGCCGCCGTCTGCGTGCTGCCGAATCCGGCGAGCGAGCAATGGATGCAACACGTCGCCCGCGAGATGAATCTTTCCGAGACGGCTTTCCTCGTTCGCTCGGGCGACGCGTGGCAGTTGCGCTGGTTCACACCCACGGTCGAAATCGCATTGTGCGGCCATGCGACGCTCGCGTCCGCACACGTGCTGTGGGAGGACCAGCTGCTCCCCGCCGGCACCCAGGCACGGTTCGATACGATGAGCGGCCGCCTCACCGCCGACCGCGACGGGTCGTGGATCGCGATGGACTTCCCCGCCGTCCCGGTGACGCCGGTCGAGGCACCACCCGACCTCCTGCCCGCGCTCGGTGTCACCGCCGTGGCCGTCGGAAAGAACCGCATGGATTACCTGGTCGAAGTCGGCTCCGAGGCGGAGGTGCTCGCCGTCACGCCCGACCACACCCGGTTGCGCCGTCTCCCCGTGCGCGGCGTGATCGTCACCGCCCGTGCATCAGGCTCCGACTACGACTTCGTCTCGCGCTTCTTTGCGCCGGGCTCCGGGGTAGATGAAGATCCGGTGACCGGCTCCGCACACTGCGCTCTTGCACCCTACTGGGCGGCCAAGCTCGGCCGCCCCGAGCTGGTCGGCCGCCAGGCGTCGGCACGCGGCGGCATCGTGAAGGTCCGCGCAAAGGGGGAGCGCGTCGTTCTCGCCGGCCGGGCGGTCATTGTGCTGCGCGGTGAGCTCAACGTCGACCCCGATTGAATGTGACCACTCGACACACTCGACTCGTGGGCTACGCCTGCGCCCTGGGCGCGGGCTCGATCTGGGGCACGACCGGTCCGCTCTCGACATTACTCTATGCGCAAGGAGCGGCGCTCACCGGCATCGGATTCTGGCGTCTCGTGCTGGGGATCGTGGCGATCCTCGCCTTCGGCCTGACGCATCGCGATCTGTTCAAGATCGACGCCCGCGGGTGGCTGCTCGTGGGACTGGGCGGCGGGGCGCTCGTGGCGTTGTTCGAAATCGCCTATCAGTTCGCGATTTCGGGAACGGGCGTGGCAGGAGCCGCGGCGCTGCTCTACACCGCACCCGTACTCGTCGCCCTGCTGGCGAAGCCGCTGCTCGGCGAGCAACTCACTCCGCTGCGCATGTCGCTCGCCGTGGTCGTGATGGCGGGGGCTGCTCTCGCGGTGCTCGGAGGAAGTCGAGCGGGGGTCGCGATTCCGACCACCTTGCGGGCCGGCGTGCTGGGCGGGTCGCTCGCGGCCTTGAGCTACGTGGGAACGACACTGCTGGCGCGCTACGCGGTCCCCCAGTACGGGCCGATGAAGGTGCTGTTTCTAGAGATTGTCGGCGGGATCGTCATCCTGGGCGTGGTGCTGTACGCGGCTGGGAGGCCACCGCTTCCCCCGCCCACGACGGGCGCCTGGATCTACACCGCGTTGCTCGCCGCCGGGACGGTGGTCCTCGCCAACGTGCTGTTCTTCAACGCCGCCAAGCGGATCGACGCCGCCCCGACTGCTGTGGCGGCGACGATCGAGCCCGTCGTCGGGGCGTTGCTGGCGTTCGCGCTGTTCAGCCAGCGGCTCTCCGGCGTCGGCATGCTGGGACTGCTCATGGTGGTGGGGGGCGTGGCCGGGGGCTACCTGGAGGAGGCGAAGCTCGCCGCCCGCGACGCATGAGACTCATCGACCTCAGTCACGTGGTCTCCAACGGGATGGTGACCTATCCCGGGCTCCCGGGACCGGTCATCGGCGATCACCTGAGCCGCACGGCGTCGCAAACGCGCTACGCACCGGGGACGGAGTTTCAGATCGGCAAGATCGAGATGATCGCGAATACGGGGACGTACGTCGATGCGCCGTGGCATCGCTACGCCGACGGCGCCGATCTCGCCGATTTGCCGCTCGAAACGCTCGCCGATCTCGATGGCGTCGTCATCCGCCGCGTGGGGATGGGCCGCGTCGTGGATCGCGACGCGTTCGCGGGCATTTCGGTGGAGGGTCGCGCGGTGCTGATTCATACCGGGTGGGATCGGCACTGGGGAAAGCCCGCCTACGGCACGGGAAATCCGTACCTCACGAGTGACGCCGCGGAGTACCTCGTGCATCAGGGTGCCGTGCTCGTGGGGATCGATTCGCTCAACATCGATGACACCGCTGATGGGACGCGCCCCGCCCACACGATCCTGCTCGGCGCCCGTGTGACGATCGTGGAGCACCTGACGGGCCTCGAGCGCCTGCCCGACAAGGGCTTCAGGTTTTTCGCCGTCCCCGTGAAAGTGCGCGGGATGGGTTCGTTCCCCGTTCGTGCTTTTGCCCGAGTCCACTAAACGGTCACGCGGGCGTAGGGCTCCTCTCGGGCTCGCCGATGAGCATTGATAGATACTCACCCGGCGCAGCATACTTGAGAGCCAACTCTTGGAGGGCACGGTGCAGGCTCAGCATTATGACGCCATCGTCGTCGGATCCGGTATTTCCGGCGGGTGGGCGGCGAAAGAACTCACCGAGAAGGGACTGCAGGTCCTGATGCTCGAGCGGGGCAAGAACATCGAGCACATCAAGGACTACGTCAACGCGACCAAGGCTCCGTGGGAGTATCCGCATCGCGGCGGTCACACCCGCGCGATGGAAGAAGCCTACCCCGTCTTGAAGCGGGACTATCCGCTCAACGAGAAAAACCTCGACTGGTGGGCATCCGACAAGGATTCGCCCTACACCGAGATCAAGCGCTTCGACTGGTTCCGCGGCTACCACGTGGGTGGACGCTCGCTGTTGTGGGGCCGCCAGAGCTATCGCTGGAGCGATTTCGACTACGAAGCGAACCTCAAGGAAGGCGTCGCCGTCGACTGGCCGATCCGCTACGCCGACATCGCGCCGTGGTACGATCACGTCGAGCGGCACGCCGGCATCGCGGGCTCGCTCGAGAAAATGCCGCAACTTCCCGACGGACAATTCCAGCCTGCCATGCCGCTGAACTGCGGCGAGGACCTCATCGCCGGAAGGCTGAAGAAGCAGTTCGGCGGGCGCCGCCGCATCATCCCGGGGCGCACGGCGAATCTCACGAAGCCGCTGCCAGGACGAACCCAATGCCAGTACCGCAACGCCTGCTGGCTGGGGTGTCCGTTCGGCGGCTACTTCAGCACCCAGTCTTCGACGCTGCCGGCGGCGATGGCCACGGGCCGGCTGACGCTGACGCCGTTCGCCATCGTCACCGAGATCCTCTACGACAAGGACAAGAAGCGCGCCACCGGCGTCCGGGTGATGGACGCCATGACCAACAAGACCACCGAGTACACGGCGCGCATCATCTTCCTCTGCGCGTCGACGTTGAACTCCACCTGGCTGCTGCTGCGCTCGGCGACGGATGTCTGGCCCGAGGGGCTGGGCTCGAGCTCGGGTGAGCTGGGCCACAACCTCATGGACCACCATTTCCGCGCCGGCGCGTCGGGCGACATCGAGGAGCCCGGGTTCGACGCCAAATACTACTTCGGGCGGCGGCCCACCGGGTTCTACATTCCGCGCTACCGCAACCTGTTGGGCGACAAGCGGCCGTATCTGCGCGGCTTCGGCTACCAGGGTGGCGCGTCGCGCGAGGGCTGGTCCCGCGCGGTGGCCGAGCTGGGGGTAGGGGCGGCGTACAAGGACGCGGCGGCACAGCCGGGGAAATGGACGATCGGCGCTACGGCGTTCGGCGAAATGCTGCCGAACCACGCCAACAAGGTCACGCTCGACAGGACGAATACGGACAAATGGGGACTGCCGGTGCTCGCGATCGATTGCGCCACCGGCGAGAACGAGGCCTTGATGCGCAAGGACATGATGAACGACATGGCCGAGACGCTCACGGCGTGCGGCGTCAAGAATGTCCGGACCTACGACAACGGCTACTTCCCGGGTATGGGCATTCACGAAATGGGGACAGCGCGGATGGGCCGCGACCCGAAGACGTCCGTCCTGAACAGCCACAACCAGGTGTGGGACGCTCAGAACGTGTTCGTCACCGACGGGTCCTGCATGGTGTCGACGGCGTGTCCCAATCCTTCGCTGACCTATATGGCGCTCACTGCGCGCGCGGCGGATTACGCCGTGAACGAGATGAAGCGCAATAACCTCTAGACGATCTCGGGGGAACGATGGCTACGGAATCACGGCAGGTGTCTCTGATCGATCGTCGCGAGGCCATTCGACGCGTCAGCGCGCTGCTCGGCGGGATCGCGCTCGTCTCCGAGACTGCGCTGCTCGAGGCATGCGGTGGAGAGCGCAACGCCGCGCGCACGGGGGCCGCGACGTTCTCCACGAACGACGTCGCCTTTCTCGACGAGGTCGCGGACACTATCCTCCCGGAGACGTCCACGCCGGGGGCGAAAGCGGCGCAGGTGGGAGCCTTCATGGCGCTGATGGTCACGGACACGTACAACGACGGCGACCAGCAGGTCTTCAAGAACGGCCTGCAGCAGATCGAGACGGCGTGTCAGCAAATGCACAAGACGGGGTTCATGGCGGCAACGCCGGCGCAGCGGGTCGCGCTGCTCGATCAGATCGACAAAGATCAGAAAGCGTACATGGACGACCGTGATGCCAAGGTGGCGGCCGCGGGGAATACGGCGCCCAACATCCCCCCTCACTACTTCCGCATGATCAAGGAGCTGACGTTGCTGGGCTACTTCACCTCCGAGATCGGGTACACGAAGGCGATGCGCTACGTCGAAGCCCCGGGGCGATTCGATCCCTGCGCGCCGTACAAGCCGGGGGAGACGTCCTGGGCGCAGCACGCTTGATCGACACGCTCGTCGGCGCGGCGCTGGGGCTTGCGATCGGGCTGCTGGTCGGGCTTGTGGCGTTCATCGTCTGGCGCGCGAAACACGCAGGAGCGATCCGCGCCGACGCGGTGGCGAGGAGCCTGGCGGTCACGGTGGGGAAAGTCTCCGAGCAGCTCGTGCCCTACCTC
>DATLVL010000374.1:0-2067 GCA_035577525.1 Gemmatimonadales bacterium
GGTACTACGCCGACCTCCTGCTTTTCGACCCCGCGAGGGTGAACAGGGGCCCGAAGCAGCGCGTGTTCGACCTCCCCGGCGGCCACCCTCGCCTCACGACCGCGGCGGTGGGGGTCGAAGGCGTGTGGGTGAACGGGGTACGCCTCGACGGACGGGCGCGCCCTGGTCGGCTGCTTCGCGAGTTTTCGGCGTAGACTCGCCCGCCATGTTCGAGCTGGAGCGTTTCATCGCCGACTGCCAGGCGGCGCATGCAGCCGACCCCTCGCATAGGGCGGTGCGCGAGGTGCTCGCCCGGACCCTCCAGGAGCCGCGCAGCGTATTGAAAGGATTGGGAGAACCGACTCGGGCAGCCATCGGTACCCTCTACCGCTCGGTGAAGCTGACGATCCTCAACGTGGTCTGGGCGCCTCGCATGACGGTCCCGCCGCACAACCATCACATGTGGGCAGTGATCGGGATCTATACCGGACGCGAGGACAACATCTTCTGGCGCCGGCTTCCCGACGGCAGGGTCGAAGCCGCCGGCGCCCAGTCGCTGGGCGAGCGCGACGCGGCGCCGCTCGGCCGCGAGATCATCCACTCGGTGACCAACCCGATCGCGCGCCTCACCGGTGCGATCCACATCTATGGCGGCGACTTCTTCGCCGCCCAGCGCAGCGAGTGGGACGCGGAGACGCTTGCCGAGCAACCCTACGACTCGGCGAGGACGCTTCGCTACTTTGAGGAAGCCAACCGTAGTTTGCCCACGACAGGCGTATCCGTAGTTTAGACAAAGGTTTAGGTTTGCGACGCAAGTTCGCTGTCGCCGCACACCGACAGCGTTCGCGAATCGAAAACCCCTAAGCGTTTTCAGTCAAAGAGTTATCCCCAGGCATGGATCGTGCGTCCAGGGACTCGCTGTCCCATCATTTACTACGACTAGGGAGTACACAGTGCTACAGAAAGACGGGTTCTTCCGCCGGCGCGAAGAAGGTCAGTTCCGGCCACAAAACCAACCAATCAACCCGGCGCCCGCGACTCCCACTGCCGCAGCGCCCCTGCCCACCGAGACCCGCGCCGAGGCGCGCCCCGCGCCCGACGAGCGCAAGGAAGCCAAGCTCGTCGTCGGCCCGCAGATCAAGATCAAGGGCGTCGAGATCAGCGATTGCGACACCCTGGTCGTCGAGGGGCGCATCGAAGCGACGCTCGACTCGCGCGTGCTCGAGATCACCGAGAACGGCGTGTTCCAGGGCACGATCGCGGTGGACAACGCCGAAGTGCACGGCAAGTTTGAAGGCGAGCTGACCGTGCGCAAGCAGCTCATCATCCACGCCACGGGACGCGTGTCGGGCAAGATCCGCTACGCCAAGATCAAGGTCGAGGAAGGCGCCGAGCTGTCGGGCGACCTCCAGGTGCTCGACCGCAGCGCCGTCGCGGCGCCCCGCCGCGTCAGCAACGCAGCGTAAAGGCTCCCTAGTAGTAGGCAGTACCCCGCAGCACCCGTTGTAGTCGGTAAGGCGAAACCCCGGTGCCCCCAGCACCGGGGTTTTCGTTCTTTGTCGCTTCGCTTATGCGAGGAGCGGCTCGTAGCCCCAGCCGAAGAACGGCTCGCCGCCCTGCTCGGTGATGAGCACCACCTCCTCGAGCCACGCCCTGCTCGATTCGCCCCCGGGGACCACCATGTGCAGCGGCACCACCATGCCCGCCTCGAACCGCCAATCGGCGCTCGTTTGCTCCACGTCCATGTGCGAGAGCCCGAGGCCGTGGAAAAAGGCGATGGCCGCGTCAGCGTCGGCAACGCCCGCCTTGCGGTAGAGCTCCCGCGCACTGCCCTGCAGCTGGCTGGGCCGCGCTCCCGGCTTCATTTCCGCGACGAGCTGCTCCGCGACCTGAGCGGTGGCGCGGAGATTGCGCTTGCCTTCCCCCTGCGGTTCGCCGCCGACCACCCACGTCTTGCCGCCGTCCCAGCAATAGAGGTCGAGCGTGCCGTGGCAGTCGAACATGACGTGCATGCCGCGCTCCACCTCGAAGTCTTCGAGGCCGGTCTGCAGCGTGAGCGCCGCCTCGCCGCCGCGCGGATGGCCCCAC
>DATLVL010000375.1:0-3581 GCA_035577525.1 Gemmatimonadales bacterium
GTGCGCGCCCTCGCCGCCGAGGGCCCGATCCCGCGCGCCGACCACGGGTCGCTCGGCACGGTCACGACCGATGGCGACGCGCTGCGCCGCCACCTCGCTGCCGTGGTGCAGCTGTCCGGTGTGGACGCGGCGCGCATCAAGAAACGCAAATTCCGCGTCGCCCTCGACACTTGCCGCGGCTCGGGTGGGGCGATCATGCCCGCCTTGCTCGAGCGGCTGGGGTGCGAGGTCTCGGGGATCAACCTCGAGACCGACGGCAAGTTCCCGAGGCCCCCCGAGCCCACGCCCGAGAACCTCGGCGCGCTGGGAGCCGTGGTGCAGCGCGTCAACGCCGACCTCGGGATCGCCGTGGACCCCGACGTCGACCGGCTGGCGATCGTCGACGAGCAAGGGGAGGCGATCGGCGAGGATTACACGCTCGCCTTCGCGGTGCGTGCCGTGCTGGGCGACAAGGGGAACGGCAAGCAGCCGAAGAAGCGGGGCTCGGGCGGGTACGTCCCTCCCGAGCGGCCCAAGCCGATCGTCGTCTGCAACCTCTCGACCAGTCTCGTGGTGGAGGACGCCGCCCGTGACTGCGGCGCCGAGCTGGTGCGGGCCGCGGTCGGCGAGGCGCATGTCGCGCGGACGATGATCGAGTTGGGAGCGCCGATCGGCGGGGAGGGGAACGGCGGGGTGATGTACACCGCGTTGCACGTGGGGCGGGACGCTCCCGTCGGCGCCGCGCTGCTGCTCACGCTGCTGGCGCGCGACGGACGCAAGGTCAGCGAGCTGGTTGCCGCGTCGCCCCGCTATGCGATCGTGAAGGACAAGGCGCCGCGCGCGCGCGCGGCCGTCTTGGGCCCCGTCTATACGGCGCTGCGCGAGCGGTTCCCCGACGCCCAGGTCGACGAGCGCGACGGGCTGCGCCTTGGGTGGCACGACCGCTGGCTGCACGTGCGTCCGTCCAACACGGAGCCCATCGTGCGGTTCATTGCCGAAGCGCCGTCGGCACCGGAGGCTCAGCGGCTGGTGGACGAGGGACGCGCGCTCGTCGCCGGCTCCTAGCGTCGCACATGAAGATCGTCCTGCAGCGCGTCAGCCGCGCGGAAGTCCGCGTGGCGGGACGCGTGACCGGCAGGATCGATACCGGGTTCCTGCTCCTCGCCGGGTTCGCCCCCACGGACACTTCGGAAACGCTCCGTTGGATGGCCGACAAGGTGCTTTCGCTGCGGCTGTTCCCCGACGAGGCGGGCAAGATGAACCGCTCGCTGCAGGAGGCCGGGGGCGCGGTGCTCGTCGTCTCGCAATTCACCCTCTATGGCGACGTGGAGAAGGGTCGCCGTCCCAGCTTCATCGCCGCCGCGCCACCCGACGTCGCGATCCCGCTCTACCAGCAGTTCGTCGCGCTGTTGGGCGAGCGCGGCCAGCCGCTCGGGATCCGCGTCGCGACGGGCGAGTTCGGTGCGATGATGGACGTAGAGCTCGTCAACGACGGGCCGGTGACGCTGGTGATCGAGCGATGAGCGGCGCGGCCGACTCGGCGATCGTGCTCGCCAGCTCTTCGCCGCGGCGCCGCCAGCTGCTCGAGATGCTGCGCCTGCCGCATCGCATCATCGTCCCCGACGTCGATGAATCGCGGCACGAGGGCGAACCGCCCGAGCAGTACGTGATCCGGCTGGCCCACGCCAAGGCGCGCGCTGTGGTGAGCCGCGTCCCCGGGGAGATCGTGCTGGCGGCGGATACCACAGTCGTGCTCGACGGGGACGTGTTCGCCAAGCCCGAGGATCCGGCAGACGCGGTGCGCATGCTGGGCCGCCTGCAGGGCCGCACGCACCAGGTGATGACGGCCGTGGCGGTGGCGCGCGACGACCGGCTCGAGCACGCGCTGGACGTGTCGGCCGTGACATTTCGTCCGGCGACACCAGCGATGCTGACCGATTACGTGGCCACCGGCGAGCCGCTCGACAAGGCTGGTGCGTACGCGATTCAGGGACTCGGCGCGCTGCTGATCGAGCGGGTGGACGGGGACTTGTTCGGCGTGATGGGGCTGCCGCTGCGGTTGGCGATCGACCTGCTGGGGCGCTTCGGGCGTCCTTACCGTTTCACGCGGTAGACGGGGACTTTCTTGGCCTTGCCTTTGACCTGGAGCGGCTCGAGCGCCTCTACACTGGGCGGCTTCTTCAGCGCCTTGTAAAACGGCTCGGCGATCAGGATCTCGTTGGGGCCGGCCACGGAGCAGAGCCGGCTCGCGGTGTTGACGGCGTCGCCGATGACGGTGTACTCGAGGCGGCGGTCGGAGCCGAAGTTGCCGGCGAAGACTTCTCCGAAGTTGATCCCGATGCCGATTTTGATCGGCGGGCGCCCCTGCTCGGCCCACTTCGCGTTCATCTTTTCCAGCACCGTCAGCTGGTCGATCGCGCACTGCATGGCGCGGTCGGCATCGTCTTCGTGCGCGATCGGTGCACCCCACAGCGCCATGATGGCGTCGCCCATGAACTTGTCGAGCGAGCCGGCGTGCTCGAAGACGATCTCGACCATCTCGGTGAAGTATTCGGTGAGCAGCTTCGCGACCTCGTCCGGGTTCATGTTCTCGGACATCGGGGTGAAGCCGCGGATGTCGGAGAAGAAGATCACCACCGGACGCTTGTCGCCGCCCAGTGTGACGGCGCCCTCCTGCTGCGCGATCTGCGCGGCCACGTTGGGGGCGAAATAGCGCTGGAAGTTCGACAGCACCATCGCTTCGCGGCGGATCCGCTCGGAGAGCTGCGAATTCTCGATGGCGACGGCGCACAGGCCGCCGAACGTCATCAGGAAGTCGAGATCCTCGTCGGTGAACGACTGAATCGCGGTCTGGTTGTCGACGTAGAGGATGCCGAGCACGGTCTGGTCCGAGGCGAGCAGCGGGGTGCACATCGCGCTGCGGACGCTCTGGATCAGGATCGACTTGCCCTTGAACCGATTGTCTTCGGCGGTGTTGTCGGACAGGATCGCCACGCGGTCGTCGACGGCTTTGCGGGCGATGGACTGCGGCACGCGCGCGGCGGTGGTATCGCCGGAGCGATTGCGCGACAGGCGCGGCACCAGCTCGGAGGTGCGCGGATCGAGCAGCAGGATCGAGACGCGATCGACGTTGAAGATCTGGAACGTGACGTCGACCGCCTTGTTGAGCACCTGATCGGGCTCCTGCTGGCGCGACAGCTCTTTCGCGATCTCGAACAACAGCGAGAGCTTCTTCTCGCGCCGCTCCGCCTCGGTCTGCGCCGCGAGCTTGAGATGGCCGCCGCCCGACGCGGCCGCGGAGGTGCCGCCGTGCACGATCGCCGGCACGCCGCCGGACGACGGACTCACCGGCAGCTGGCGGACGATGGTGCCCTGCGGGATGCCGCGCGAGCCGGACGTCTGGCTCGATTCGGGGGTGGGGGTCGAGGGCCGGGCAGGCGGCGTGATGCTCGCCACCTTGAAGGCGACCTTCCCGAAGGTGATGACGTCGTTCGTCGCGGCGTCGGCCTGCGTGATGCGGGCGCCGTTCAGGAAGGTGCCGTTGGAGGACCCCAGGTCTTTGACGCGAACGCCGGACGGTGCGAGCGAGATCTCGGCGTGGC
>DATLVL010000376.1:0-2050 GCA_035577525.1 Gemmatimonadales bacterium
TGCACCTTTTCGCCTGCGGCCGTGAGGAGGGTCGTGAGTGGGGGCTGCGCAAGCCACTCGACCTCCATGCCGGGCACCTGCCTCCGCAGCTCGCGCGCGATGGCCACGTCGCGCCACGCGTGACCAAGCCCGATCGGCGAGCTGACGAGCAGCGCGCGCTTGCCGCGCCGGCGCCGGCTGACACTCGGCGACGCCACCACCCCATCGCCCGCGAACTCGCTGATCAGCTTGTTGACCTTCACCGGCCGCCGCGCCATCGGAATGTGTCCCGACCCCGGGAGCACGACGTGCCGGGCGCCGGTGAGCTCCGCCGTACGCACGCCGCGATCAAACGGCTGGCAGTTGTCGCGATCGCCCTGGACCACCAGCACCGGACACCGCACCTGCGCGCAGACCGCCTCGATCTCCTCGACGGAATCGGCGACCGGATCGCCGTCGTCCATCAGGAACGTCTCCAGCCGTCCGTCCAGCGCATAGGCCACCGTGTCCTCGATCTGCTTGGTCGAATGCGGCTCCGGGTACATCTCGCCGAAGAAGAACTCCATGAACTCGCGAAAGTTCTTCTCGATGTAGTGGCGGTTCTGCTTGAACCATCCCTCGTAGCTGTCGAGCTCCTGGTCGAAGACCGCGACCGCGGCGGCGCGCTCGGGGATCGGCGGCATCAGCCTTGGGATTCCGGGCCCGAAGGCGACGATGCCCGCCACGCGCTCGGGGTCTGAGGCCGCGAGTTGGATCGCCGGCCACACGCCATCGGCGCAGAGGCCGACGAGGATGGCCGCCCGGGTATCGGTGGCGTCCATCACGGTCAGGCAATCGTTCGCCCAGTTGTTGGAAGACCATCGCGTCTTCGGATCCGGATGGTCGGAAAGGCCGTTGCCGAGACCGTCGTAGGCAATCAGCCGGAAGTGGCGCGCCAGGTAGTGGACCTGTCCCTTCCACATCCTTGAATGGGAGATCGGTGTGCATGGCATGAGCACGATCGTCTTGGGGCCGCTGCCGAACACCTCGTAGTAGAGCCGCAGCCCATCGCGCCGGGCGGCGAATCCGCTCTGGTCGGCAAGCCGCGCGCGCAACCCGGTGTCGGTGTGTGGCATTCCGGACTCCTTACTTAAAGTGAAGGCGGGCGCCTTTGCAAGCGCCCGCCCTCGGGGAGTTAAGGCCGGGCTTCGTAGACGGCGTTGAACGGCGTCTCAGCGACCCGGCGGAAGCGCGTGAAGCCGCCCGCGGTCACGACGTCGCGGATCCGCGCCTCACCGGCCTGCGCGCCGAGCGCAAGGCCGACGTCCTGGGAAAGCGAGTTGGGCGTGCAGAGGAAGCTCGAGAACGCGTAGTAGGCCCGCCCGACCGGGTTCAGGTTCTGCTCCACCTTGTCGCCGGCGATCGGTTCGACGATGAGCCACGTTCCGTCCGGCGCCAGCGTTTGCCGGACGTGCTTGGCCGCGCCGATGGGGTCGCCCATGTCGTGCAGGCAGTCGAACATCGCGACGAGGTCGTAGCCCGCGCCCGGGTACGCCGCCGCCTCGGCGACCTCGAAGACCGTGTTCTTGTGGCCGGCCGCCTTCGCCTTGCCCCGGGCCAGCTCGATCGACTCCGCGTCGTAGTCGAAGCCGATGAACTGCGAGCGCGGATAGGCCTCTGCCATCAGGCGGGTCGACGCGCCGAGGCCGCAGCCGACGTCGGCCACCTTCGCGCCCACCCGCAGCTTGGACTCCACCCCATCGAGGGCGGGGAGCCACGCCTGCACCAGGTTCGCGTTGTAGCCGGGGCGGAAGAACCGCTCGCAGCCGGTCGCGACGCCCTGGTCGTGCTCGTGCCAGCCGAAACCGCGGCCGGTCTTGAACGCGACCTGGATCTCCGCGCCGGCCCGGAGCGTGGCCGTCGCCAGCTCGAACGCGCCGCATACGAACGCCGGGCTGTCCTCGTTGGCCAGCGCGAGCGCCTGTTCCGCGGGCAGCTGGTACCGCTGCGCCCCCGCGTCGTAGGTCACGAACCCGCCCGCCGCCTGCGCGTTGAGCCATTCGCGGACGTACCGTTCGGCCGTGCCCGTCTT
>DATLVL010000377.1:0-3437 GCA_035577525.1 Gemmatimonadales bacterium
GTCGACTTCGGGGCGACACGCTTCAGCGTGTCGACTTCGAGGCGCACGCTTCAGCGTGTCGACCATTAGGCGGGTCAGTGATTCAGGGGTGCGGCAATCTCTCATCCCAGGTTAAGGGACTCTTCATCCGCCCGAGCTTGATTCCGTGGAGGCACGCGAGTATCCGGACACAAGAGGATCTCGGCGTGCGGGTCTTTTCGGAGAGGAGCCGGGCATATGTGGCAAGCGAAAAGCGATAGCGCTCTCGAGAAGGACGTGCGGGAGGAGCTGCTGTTTGATCCGCGCGTGGACGTGAAGGCGATCACCGTCTCCGCGAAAGGCGGGGTGGTCACACTGAAGGGATCCGTGTCGTCGTATGCCGCCAAGTACGCAGCCTACCACGACGCCGAGCGCGTCAGTGGTGTCAACGTGGTCGTGGAACACATGGATGTGTCCCTGCCCGACATGCACTCCCGCGACGACGCGGACCTCGCCAAGGCCGTGACCGCCGCGTTGCATTGGGACGTTCGCGTGCCCGAGGGCAATATCAGGATCTCGGTGCGCGACGGGTGGATCACGCTCGAAGGGAGCGTGGATTGGCAGTATCAACGGATCGCCGCCGACGAGGCCGTTCGCTACCTTATCGGGGTCAAGGGCGTCAACAATCTGATCGCCGTCTCCCCCGTGAAGCGGGCGCTCGACGTGAAGCAACACATCACGGACGCGCTCAGACGGAGTGCGGAGACGGATGCACGCGAAATCACGGTGGTAACCGCGGACACCGGCGCCGTTACGCTCCGTGGCAAAATCCACTCATGGGCGGAACGCGAAGAGGTGAATCGGGCGGCGTGGGCGACCCCAGGGGTCCGCACGGTTCAGGACGAGCTGTTCTACGCGGTCTAGTGCTGCGGCAAACAGACGGGGCCGATCATGGCCCCGTCTGCACAACGGAGGACAGCAATGGCTCGAGACCCGAACCCCTTGGCTCAGCCCGAGGACTATCACGGCGACCAAGTGCGCCCGAACCCACAGAAGAGAACACCCGGGGCCCGGGAATACCTTGCCGACCGCCTTGATGGCGCCCGAGATCTCTATTTGCTCGCCTTGGCGCTGGGAGTGCGCGGCGACGGGGCGAGACTGTTCGGCCCGATGATCCGGGAGGCCCGGATTCACTTCACCAGCGTGATCGAGGAATGCCGCATTGCCGGCCTCGACACGAGCGCGATCGCCGTAATGCTCGGCGAGCAAAACGAGGAGCTGGTGGACAGCATCAGGCCCGAGATCTGGGGACACTTGGAGCAACTCATCGCCCAGCGAAGAGGCGGCCACACCAAGGAGTGACGATGAACGTCATCGTAGTCGGCGTAGACCTCTCGCCCGAATCGCTGCGCGCAGTAGAAGTGGCCGCACACATCGCGACCGCCACGCACGCCCAGCTCGTGCCGGTGCACGCCGTGCCGGCGATCCCGGTGTTCCCTGAGGTGGTCGGGATCAGCCCGATGCCGGCATTCTCGCCGGAGCTGCAGAACGTAGTGACCAGCTCCTCGCGAGCGCAGGTGGAGCGCGAACTACAGCGCGTGCTCCCCGCCGCGGCGGTGCGACAGCTCGAGGTGCAGGTGGGCCCGGCCCCCATCATCATCGCCGACGTGGCCCGCAGGCGGCGGGCCGATCTGGTCGTACTCGGGGGCAAACACCACGGGGCGTTGGCTCGGGGGCTGGGGCGCAGCACGGCGCACTACCTGGTGCGAACGCTGGACATGCCGGTCCTCGTCGTCGCACAGTCCGCCGACCATATCCGCAAAGTGCTCGCCGCCGTTGACATCTCGACGGTCTCGAGCCGCATGGTCGAGGCCGCAGAGCAGCTCGCTAGCCTGCTCGGCGCACAGCTGCGCCTGCTCCACGTGGTGGAGCCCTTCCGCATGACCCACCTGGGCCCCGATCAGTGGGACGAAGGAGCGTACTACCGGTCGTCGCAGCAGGGCTTCGATCGCTTTGCGTCGCCCTTCAAGGCGATCGCGAAGCAGGACCGGGTGATCCGCACGGGCCTCGCGGCTGAAGCGATCGCGGAAGAAGCCGGCGCCTGGCAGGCCGATCTGGTTGTGGTGGGATCGCACGGGAAGGGATGGGTCGACCGCATCCTCATCGGAAGCACGACGCAACGACTGGTGACCGAGCTCCCCACTTCGATCCTCGTGGTTCCGGCACGGTCGATCCGCCAGCAGCGGGTCGCGTCGAAGGCGCCGTCACGGTCACGCAAGCGCCGCACGAAACGCGCGGCGAAAGGCGCGGCCTAGGGTGGCGACACCCTGAAGGGTGTGCCCCCATGGTACTCTGCGCTTAAGCGCAGTGTGTTTTGAGGCGCACGCTTTAGCGTGTCGACCTACGGCGAGGCGCACGCTTCAGCGTGTCGACCTTACGGCCGTACGTGAACCACCACGCTTACCGTCGGCGGTGGCGGCGCCGGAGCCGGCGGTGAGCCCGGTGGCGGCGGAGACGGCGCAGGCGCCGGGGGCGGCGTGCCCGGTGGTGGCGGTACCAGCCCGAACTTGAGCGTCAGCTCCCCCGTGGTGGTCGGCGTCACCTCGAAGTCGTAGATCTCGCCCGGATCGAACACCACCACCGCCGGACGCGGCACCGTCTGCGACGCCTGCAGCGGGTAGCCGTCTTTCGCCACCGGCCGCCACTGGACGGCCGAGTCACCGCTGGTCATGGATACTTGCAACGGCGAGTCGCCCGCGAGATTGAACAGCCGGAAGCGGTACGTCACGCCGGCTTTGAGCGTCATCGGCTGCGGCTGAGTATCCCCGTTCATCGTGTAGGGCGGGTATGGGCCGAAGGCGGGGTTCTCCCATCGGCCGGCGGTGCCGAAGAAGAGCAGCTTGTCGGTCTCCGGGTTGAAATGCTCCCCCGGCTCGAGCACGATGATCGGCCCATAGAGCCCGCCGCCGAGCTGCACCGATTCGTTGAAATGCGAGTGATACATGTAGGAGCCGTCGCGCGGCGGAGTCCAGCGCACCGTAAGTGAATCGTGCGGGGCGATCGTCGGCAGGATGTTCGTCCCCGACCCGCTCCACCCCGGCACGCCGTCGGGATAACTCTCCAGCTCGATGCCGTGCCAGTGCACCGCGGCCGGCTCGCTCGAGTGATTGACGATCGTCACCGCCACGGGCTTGCCGCGCTCGAGGATGAGCGCCGGACCGGGGACACGGAGCGCCGCCGAGTCCTGAGCCTCCGGCGTGCCGTCGATCGCGAACGACATTGCGGGCTGGCTACCGTAGACGTTCGGCTTCTCGCGCACCACGAGCCGGATGGCACGCGGCGTCTCGGTAGACACCGTCTGCGGGCCGTGCGGCGCGATGCTGATGCCCATCACGAGCCCGAACATCTGGTGCGGCCGGTCGGACTTGTGATGCCCCATCATGGCGGAGTCGAGCATGCCGTTCTCGGTATCGAGCTCC
>DATLVL010000378.1:0-5985 GCA_035577525.1 Gemmatimonadales bacterium
GCCGCGGAGATAGTGGTCGTACGCCTCCGGACTGAGCGTCGGCCGAGCGGCGATCTTCGCCTGCTCTGCCGGCAGCAGCCGCCCTGCGATCCCGCCGGCAACGGCCCGCGCGATGTCCTCTTGGATGGCCAGTACGTCCGCAGCCGACCGATCGTATTGATCACCCCACAACCGCTCGCCCGTCTTCGCGCGCAGTAGCTCTACCGTTACCCGCAGCCGCTCCCCGGAGCGTTGGACGCTTCCACTCACGAGGTACGCGACGTTGAGCGTCTGGCCGAGCAGGGCGGTGGGCATCAATGCGGCGCCGTGCAGCCGACGCACGCTCGCTCGTGATGTCACAGACAGCCGTCTCACCTGCCCCAGCTTGGCCGTGACGTCCTCTGTGAGCCCATCCGCCAGATAGATGTCGGTGGTGTCACGGGAGAGGTTTTCGAAATACAGCACGGCGACGCTGTTCGCCGACGCGCTGCCGGCCGTGCGGGAAAACCGGCAGGGAGGTGGAGATCCGTCGGGGCACTGTGCGTGCAGGCGACTGGATGGACCGGCGGACAACACCGCCAGTACGGAAACGACCGTCAGCCTACCGGGCATCCTCACGCCGTTCGATCTTCGCCCCCAGCGCCTGCAGGCGCTCGTCGATCCGCTCGTAGCCCCGCTCGATTTGCCCGACGTTGCGGATCACCGACTCCCCCTCGGCCGCCAGGGCCGCGAGCAGCATCGCCATGCCGGCGCGGATGTCGGGGCTCTCGACCTCCCCGCCGCGCAGCTTCGACGGACCGGCAATCACGGCGCGATGGGGATCGCACAACACGATGCGAGCCCCCATGCCGATCAGCTTGTCCACGAAAAAGAGACGCGATTCGAACATCTTCTCGAACACGAGAATCGGGCCCTCGCATTGCGTCGCGACCACGATCGCGATCGACATCAGGTCGGCGGGGAACGCCGGCCAGGGACCGTCCTCCAGCTTCGGGATGTGGCCCCCGAGATCGGGCCGGATGCGGCGCTCCTGGTCCTTCGCGACGATCAGCGCGTCGCCGTCGACCCGTGGCCGCACGCCGAGGCGGTCGAAGGCGTAGAGCGTGGCGCGCAGGTCCTCGGTGCGCACTCCTTCGATGCGCAACGCTCCGTTGGTGACCGCCGCCAGGCCGATGAACGAGCCCACTTCGATGTGATCGGGGCCGATGCGAAACGGTTCGGCGGGAGTCCCGAGGGGCCCACCGCCGTGGACATGCAGCACGTTGGTTCCGATGCCGTCGATCTGGGCGCCGAGACTCGTCAGGAAGCGGGCCAGGTCCTGCACGTGCGGCTCGCTCGCGGCGTTGCGCAGCACGACCTCGCCCTTGGCCGCCACGGCGGCCATGAGCGCGTTCTCGGTTCCGGTGACGCTCGGCTCGTCGAGAAACACGTCGGCGGCGGTGAGCGCCTTCGCTTCGAGCTGGTAGCGCTTCCCCACCTCGACGTCGGCCCCCAGCGCCTCGAGCGCCAGGAAATGCGTGTCGACGCGGCGCCGCCCGATCACGTCGCCACCCGGCGGCGGCAGCGACACCCGCCCGAACCGCGCGACCATCGGCCCCGCGAAGAGAATCGACGCGCGCACTTTGGCGCACAACGCCGGATCGAGATCGCGCGGCTGTGCGTTGCGCGTGTCGATCTCGAGGGCGTTAGGCCCCGTCCACGTCACGCTCGCGCCCAGGTGCTGCAGCAGCGCGAGCATCGTCTCGACGTCCCGGATGTGCGGCACGTTCTCGATGCGACAGGGGCCGTCGGCGAGCAGCGTCGCGGCCAGAATGGGAAGGGCGGCGTTCTTATTACCGGCGGGGCGAATCGTGCCCTCGAGCGCGCTGGCGCCGGACACGCAAAACGTCGGCGGCATGGGGGCCAACCTACCGGAACGCTTGCGCGGGCGTCAAGCGAGGGCGAACGTATCGCGTGTTTCCGCTGCCGCCGCTCGCCGCCGCGGCGTTGATCGCGCTCGCGGCACTGCTGGCCACCTATCTCCCTCGCCCGCCCCGGCTCGACGTCGTCCTCGCGGGTGCGCGCCGCGCTCCACCGATCGGGTGGCTGCTGATCGGCGTCGTGCTGGGGCCGTTGCTCGGCGTGCTCGACGGGGCACTGCTCGAGGGCCTGACGCCGGTCGTCGCCTGTGCGATCGGGTGGATCGCCGCGGGCGCCGCGGCCCGGCTCACGGCGCCGCAATCCCCGATCCGGGAGCTGTGGACGGCCGGGGACGCCGCCGGGCTGGTGGCGGCCTTCGTGCTCCCCGCAGCCCTGCTGTACGGCGCGACGCGGTTCCTGCCCCCCAGCGTCGCTCCCGTCTGGAAGCCTGTCTGGCCGGTGATCGCCGTGTTGTCGGCGTCCGTGGCCCTCGCCGCCGCGCCGCGTATCAGGGCAGCCACCGCGGTGTCGCTGCTCGTCACAGCAGGGGCGCTGTTCGCCCTCTTCCCACACGCGCACCGGAGCGACCTGACCCCCATCGCGCTGTGGCTGGGGTTCGGCCTCGGCGGGACGTTCGTGTGCGTGCTCGTCGCCACGCGGCTGGGACGCCAGCCGAAGACGCGTGCCGCCGCGACGATCACGGCGCTCTGCCTCGCCGCGGGAATCGGCAGCGCGTCGGGAGCGTCCCCGTACCTCGTGTGCGGACTGCTGGGTGTGGCGCTCGCGAAATGGGGTCCCGGCTACGAGCGTCTCGCCGACGAGCTGGCCCCGACCGCGTCCACCGTCGCCGCGTTGCTGTGGTTCGCCGCGGGCGCGCTCGCCGGCGGCCACTTCCCGCAGGTCCTCATCGCGGCGGGGCTGCTCGCGCTCTGGCCTGCCGCGCGCCGTCGTTTCGCGGCCGCCGTTCCCGCGCCGCGACAGACGCTGGGGCTCGCGCTCGCCCTCTCCTACGCGCTGACGGCGGAGCGCACGCTCAGCCCGGTGGAGCGTAGCGCCCTCGTAACCGCCGCTGCGCTTGCGCTGCTTCTCATCTCCCTCGTCCCGGCGCGCAACGCGGCCCCTGCCCCGTTGACTTCCCCCACGCCACGGGCAGAGGTTACAGCATGATCCCCACGTGGGCCGCGGTGGTGGGCGCGCTCAGCCTCGCCGTCATCGCCGTCGCGGCACTGGTCTCGGGTCTGGCGGTCCTCGCGGCAGCGTACGGCGTACGGGCATTCCTGCAAGCCATCCGACATTCGGCGGAGCCGGTCGTGCAGGACGTGCGGCAGCTGATCGGCACGATCCGCAGCGAAGCAGACGGCCTCGCCGAGACATCGCGCGACATGCGCCAGCGCATCGTGCACGCCGCCGACGCCGCCGAAGCGCGTCTGGCGGAGCTGGGCGACACCCTGGGCGAAGCCGAGCGGGAGATCGGGGAAACAGCGAAGGACGTCGCCGCCACGGCGCGGACGGTGCGCCGCGGCGTCTCGGTCTGGCGGCTGGGGCGGGCGCTGCGCAAGCGCCCCGACGAGGGAGCTGAAGACTGAGGCGCGCCCTCGCGCTGGTCGGTGTCGCGCTGGTTGCGCTGGTCTTGTTTCCGGGCGTAGCGCACGCGTGGACCCCCGCCACGCACATCTATCTCGGGGAGTCAGTGCTGGCGAATCTCTCCGCCCTCCCCTCCGCGATCGCCGACCTGCTGCGCGCGTTCCCCTTCGACTTCCTCTACGGCAACATCGCCGCCGACACCTCGATGGCAAAGAAGTACGCGCCGGTGGGCCGCCACTGCCACGCATGGCACGTGGGGCGCGAGATCTTCGAGCTGGCGCATACCGATGGGTTACGGGCGTTTGGTCTCGGGTATCTGTCGCACCTCGCCGCCGACACGGTGGCGCACAACTACTACGTCCCGCATCAGCTGGTGCTCACCAGCAGCACCGCGGCCCTGGGCCACAGCTACTGGGAGAGCAGGCTCGAGACACACCTTGGGGAGCGCTATCCGCGTACCGCAAAGTCCGTCATTCTGCAGGACCACGCGGTGAGCGACGCCCACCTCGATGCCATCCTCTCCCCCACGCTGTTCAGCATGCGCACCAACCGGCGCCTGTTCCGCGGCATGGTGCATCTCACCGAAAACCAGAGCTGGCAGTGGGTGTTTCAGCTGATCGCGGAGAACAGCCGCTGGGACCTGCCACCCGACGACGTCGAGCGCCATATGGCGGTCGCGTTCGAGTACGTGATGGCGGGATTGTCGGACGACGACGCGCCGCCGCACCGGCTCGATCCGGCGGGCGACAAGGCGCTCGGGCTCGCCAAACAGATGCGGCGGCGGGCGCTGCAGGAGGGTGGCCGGACCGATCCGGAGCGAGTCCGCGTGACGGCGGAAGAGCACTTCGGCCTGCCCGATGCGTCGCTCGATTTCTGGCGCAGCGCGCGCCGGGCGTTGCCGTGGCGCGAGGAAGCGGTCAGCCGCCCAATCGCTCCTTGACGAGCGTGGGGACGCGGGTCGGATCGGCCTTCCCCTTCGACACCTTCATCACCTGACCCACGAAAAACGGCAGCAGCTTCGTTTCGCCCTTGCGGTAGCGCGCCACCTCCGCCGGATGCCCGGCGATCACTTCTTCCACCCACCCCGTGAGCGCGCCCGCGTCCGCGACCTGGATCAGACCGAGCCGCTCGGCGACGGCGCGCGGGTCGCCGTGCCCGTTGGCGGCCATCGCCCCGAACACCTGCTTCGCCGCCGGATTGGAGACCGTCCCATCCTTCACCAGCTCGATCAGCCGGGCGAGCCGCTCCGGCGTCACACGCAGCGTCCCGGCGCGGTCCTTGGCGTCGGCAAGCACCTCGCCCATCACCCAGTTGGCGGCCGGCTTGGCCTCCGCCCCCGCCGCGACCGTCGCTTCGAAATAGTCGGCGATGGTGCGCGACTGCACCAGCACCGCGGCGTCCTGGGCCGGAATGCCGTACTGCGTCGCGAATCGCTCGCGCCGGGCGGCGGGCAGCTCGGGAAGCGCGGCCCGCTCCCCGGTGAGCCACGGCTCCGGAACGGCGAGCGGCGGCAGATCGGGCTCGGGGAAGTAGCGGTAATCCTTGCTTTCTTCCTTGCTGCGCTGCGGGCGCACGGCATTCGCCTTGGCGTCGAACAGCATCGTCTGCTGCTCGATCCGGCCACCCGCCTCGAGGGTTGCGATCTGGCGATCGCGCTCCAGCGTCAGCGCTTTCTCGACGTAGGCGAACGAGTTGATGTTCTTCACTTCGGTCTTCGTGCCGAGCGCCGTCTCCCCCATACGCCGCACGGAGACGTTGGCGTCGACCCGCAGGCTGCCCTTTTCGAGATCGCAGTCCGACACATCGGCGTACTCGAGCACTTCCTTCAGCGCCAGGAGGTACGCGCGGGCTTCCTGGGGTGAGCGAAAGTCGGGACCGGTGACGATCTCGGCGAGGGGGACGCCCGAGCGGTTGAGGTCGATCGCGGTGCTCTTCGGCACGCGGTCGTGCAGCGACTTGCCGGCATCCTCTTCCACGTGCAGCCGCACGATCGTCGCCGAGACCGCTCCCCGCACGGGACTGGCGTAGGCGAGGTGGCCGTCGGTCGCCAGCGGGTCCTCGTATTGCGAGATCTGGTAGCCTTTGGGCAGGTCGGGATAGAAATAGTTCTTGCGGGCGAAGATGCTGCGCAGGTGGACCTCGCAGCGCAGCGCGAGCGCCGCGCGCACGGCGAGCTGGATCGCGAACCCATTGACCGTCGGCAACGCTCCCGGCAGTCCCAGGCAGACGGGGCAGACGTTGGTGTTGGGCGGCGCCCCGAAGGCGGTCGAGCAGCCGCAGAACATCTTGGAGCGCGTCCGCAGCTGCACATGCGTTTCCAACCCGATCACCGTTTCCCAGCTCATACTTCGTCCGTGCCGTGCACGGCCCGCTCCAGCGTGAAGGCCGCCTCGAGCATCTCATCCTCGAGGAACAGCGGCGCCAGCAGCTGGCCGCCGACCGGGAGGCCGTCGACCCGGCCGATCGGCACGGTGATCCCGGGGATGCCGGCGAGGTTGGCAGTCACGGTGAAGATGTCGGCCA
>DATLVL010000379.1:0-2536 GCA_035577525.1 Gemmatimonadales bacterium
GAGCAGCCGCTTGGCGGCCACCGGCTCGCGCTCGAGGTCGTGCCCCCCGATGCGGATCTTCCCCCGCGTGGGGCGGACGATCCCGACGAGGCTGCGCAACGTCGTCGTCTTGCCGGCGCCGTTGGGGCCGACGAGGCCCAGCACCTCCCCCGGGGCGACGCCAAACGACAGGTCGGCGACGGCGGCGAGATCACCGTACTGCTTGGTGAGATTCTCGACTTGGATCATGGCGAAAGAATCTAGGCCAGAAGGACACTTGCGGAGGCTCGCATCAGATTAGTACATTAACTATCAATATGTTAATTAAAGCCGTGGTCGGTCTGTGACAGTGAGGGACGATGGGCGATAGATCCGAGTTGGCGCTCCAGCTGGCCGATGCGTTGAGCGCAGCGGCTTCCGCCCTCGAGCGCTCCGGCGACCGCGCCTTCCGCGCCTACGGCCTGTCGCACCGCGCCCACGCTGCCCTCGCGGCGGTGGACGAGGCGGGACCCGACGGCGCCCGCCCCTCCGACATCGCCCAGCGGCTCGGCGTATCCCGCGCCGCCGCCACCACGTTCATCCAACGCCTCGAGGTGAAAGGGGTCATCGAAACCACCCCCGATCCCGACGACGACCGCGGCGTGCGCGTCACCCTCACCAGGCGTGGCATCGAGGTGCTGTTGCGGGTGGGCCAGCTCGAACGGCGGCTCGCCGCACGGTCGATCGAGGGGATGCCGGCCAGCACCCTGCAGCGGACGGTGCATCTCCTGGAAGAGTTGAAGAGGCGGCTGGAGGGACGGCAGCTCGAAGTGATACGGTAGGGGCCGTAACAGATAGAGGCGTACGGAATAGGCGTATGGTGAGACTGCGTAAGGAAAAATCGTAGCGCCCGTGAATGTGGAAAGATGGTGGGAGGCGCTTGAGGTGAGGAGTTCTACTCATAGTTTCCACAGGACTTTAGCACATTCCCCATGCCCGTCCGCCGCATGCCGGAGGCCGCCATAACAAGGAAAGAGAGGAAAGTCGACTTTTCCACAATGTGCTTTCCTTGATATAGTGTGGATAAGTGCGGGATCCCTGACATTTGGGCGCCAAGCCCCTCTACGGCCTCCGCCTCGTTCTGCCGCCCCTGAGCCTGCCACTCCCGAATATCTTTGGCCGCCATGATCCGACGCACTAAAATCGTCGCCACGCTCGGGCCCGCCACCGCCACTCCGGAGCGCATCACCGGGTTGCTCGACGCCGGGGCGAACGTGATTCGCATCAACTCCTCGCACGGCACGCCCGAGCTGCGCGACCAGTGGTTCAAGATGGTCCGCGCGGTCGCCGACCAGCGCGATCAACCGGTCGCGATCCTCGTCGACCTCCAGGGGCCGCGCATCCGCGTCGGCGACCTGCCGCAACCGCGGCAGCTCGTCCCCGGCAAGGAAGTCGTGCTCGCGCCCGAAGCCGTGGCGAAGGGGGACGACATCCCCACGACCTACGACGACCTCGCCACCGACGCGCGCGTCGGCGCGAAGATCCTGCTCAACGACGGTTTGTTTTCGCTCGAGGTAACGAAGATCGTCCCACCGCGCGTCACCGCCCGGGTGATCGACGGCGGCGAGCTGACGTCGCACAAGGGGATGAACCTCCCCGGCCTCGCGGTGAGCGCGCCGGCGCTGACGGCGAAGGACAAGGAGGACGTGGAGGCGGCGGTCGCCCAGGGCGCCGACTTCCTCGGGCTCTCGTTCGTGCGCCGCGCCGAGGACATGCATACGCTGCGTGCCATGGTGCCGCCGTCGATGAAGCTCGTGGCGAAAATCGAAAAGGCCGCCGCCCTGGACGACCTCGAGCGCATCCTCGTCGCCTCGGACGCCCTCATGGTGGCTCGCGGCGACCTCGGCGTGGAGCTGCCGTTCGAGACGGTGCCGCTGGTCCAAAAACGGCTCATCAAGGAGTCCAACCGCCACGGCAAGCCGGTGATCACGGCGACGCAGATGCTCGAGTCGATGGTGCACGCGCCGCGCCCCACCCGCGCCGAGGCGTCCGATGTCGCCAACGCGATCCTCGACGGCACCGACGCCGTGATGCTCTCCGCCGAAACGGCGATGGGCGACTACCCCGAGGAATCCGTCGCGGCGATGGACCGCATCATCCGCGAGATGGAGCGCAGCCCGGCGCGGGGGCGGGAGGAGCGACGCAACTCGGACCCGCGCGCCGCCGGCGGCAGTGTCTCGGTCGAGGACGCGATCGCGCTCGGCACTTCGGCGGTGGCGCGCATGCTGGCGACGCCGCTCATCGTCACCCTCACCCAGGGCGGCTTCACCCCCCGCAAAGTCGCTGCCTTCCGTCCGCCCGTTCCGATCATGGCCGTCACGCCGATCCAGCAGACCTACCGCCAGCTCGCGCTGGTCTGGGGCGTGCTGCCCGTCCACGTCACGCGCGTCCCCGGCTACGAGGCGATGCTCGAGCTGGTGCGCGACCTGATCCTGAAGCGCGGCCTGGCGCAGCCGGGGGACCACATCGTGATGACGGCCGGCGTGCCGTGGGAGGTCTCGGGGGGGACGAATCTGAT
>DATLVL010000380.1:0-4265 GCA_035577525.1 Gemmatimonadales bacterium
GGCGTGGACGTCGGCTATCGCGAGGTGGTGCGCGTACGGGGCGGGTACGCCTTCGTACACCAGGGACTGTCGGGGCCGAGCATCGGGCTCGGCGTGGCGACGGGGGCCATCGGCGTGGATCTGGCGCGCATGTTCCTCACCGGGACCGATCTCGTCACACCCAATCCCACGTTCCTGTCGTTCCGAGTAGAGTTTTGAGCGTTCGCGGTATCGGCGTCGCGGCGGGCGTGTCTCTGTTGGTCGCGACGGCGGTACCGCTGCAAGCGCAGGCCCTCGACTCCGCAACCGCGGCTGCCCGCTCACGGCTCTGGCTGCCGCCGCTCGCGTCGCTCGTTGCTCCCGGTGCCGGTCAGCTGATCACGGGCCGCGACCGCGGCCTCGTGTACATCGCCGCCGAGGTCTATCTCCTCTCGCGCTACCTGGAGCTGCAACACGACGGCCATCACGGCTCCGAGCGCTATCGCGAGCTGGCGTTCACCGTCGCGCAGCGCGGCTTCGCGACGATGCGCCGCGACACCGTCTTCGAGTACTACGAGACGCTGGAGCGCTTCACGTCGAGCGGAGTGTTCGATCGCAATCCGAGCGGCGTCTTTACCCCTGAGAACGATCCCAACACCTACAACGGGACGGTCTGGCTGCTGGCGCAGCGCACGTTCTTTCCGGACCCCGCCAATCCGCCTGCCCCAGGAACTCAGCCCTATATCGACGCGATCAACTTCTACCGGGCCCATGCCATCGGCCCGAATTTCCAGTGGTCGTGGGCGACTGCGCCGCTCGAGCTGGAGGAATACCGGGCCACGATCCGCGGTTCGGATAACGCTTTCCGGAACGCCCAGAATCAGCTCGGGCTGCTGCTCGCCAACCACCTCGCCAGCGCGATCGACGCACTGATCTCGAGCCGGCTCTCCGCCACGTTGCGCCGGCCGGCCTCCCTGCAGACGTCGTATCTGGGCGAGCAGGGGGCAGTCGTCAGTCTCACTATCGCGTTCTAGCTTTCCCCCCTCCACAGACCGGACGTTGCATGCCACGACCCGACGGCCGTGATCCGACTGCGCTGCGCCCGCTCACGCTCGAGCGCGGCGCGAATCCCCATGCCGAGGGGTCGTGCCTCGTGCGCATGGGCGGAACGGTCGTCCTGTGCACCGCGTCGGTCGAAGCAGGAGTGCCGGCGTGGCGCAAAGGATCGGGCCTGGGGTGGGTGACGGCAGAGTACGCCATGCTGCCGCGCGCGACGGAGCAGCGCACGCCGCGCGAGCGCACCGGAGCGGGAGGCCGGACCCACGAAATCCAGCGGCTCATCGGGCGGAGCCTGCGGGCCGTGCTCCACGGGTTCGCCTTCGGCGAGCACACGATCCGCGTCGACTGCGACGTGCTCCAGGCCGACGGCGGCACCCGCACTGCCGCCATCTCCGGCGCGGCCGTGGCCCTCGCCGACGCGACGGCATGGCTCGCGCGCACGGCGGGCGTGGCCGATCCATTCGCCGGACTCGTGGCGGCGGTGAGCGTCGGCGTCGTCGCGGGCGAGCCGCGGCTCGATCTCTGTTACGCCGAGGATCGCGACGCGCAGGTCGATGCGAACGTCGTCGTCCGCGAGCCGGACCAGCTCGTCGAAGTGCAGGGAACCGCGGAGCATGGCACGTTCGACCGCGCCCAGCTCGACCGGTTACTCGACCTCGCGCAGCACGGGGTGAACCGGATCTTCGCGGCGCAGCGCGCTGCCCTGGGGCGCTGACGCCGGGTGGGCGGGTTGCGCTGGTTGCTCATCGCCCTGCCGGTGTCCTGGCTGCTGGCGGCGCTGCACGCGTCACCGCTCGTCGTCTTCGCCGTCACCGGGCTCGGGGTCGTGCCGTTGGCGGCGGCGATGGGCGCCGCGACCGAAGCCCTGGCGCACCGCACCGGTCCCGCCGCGGGCGGTCTCTTGATGGCCACCTTCGGCAATGCCGCGGAGCTGATCCTCGCCGTCGCAGCCCTCAAGGCTGGGCTCACCGATCTCGTCAAGGCGTCGATCACCGGGTCGATCCTCGGCAACCTGTTGCTGATTCTCGGGCTCGCCCTGGTGGCGGGAGGGCTCAAGCAGCCGACGCTGACGTTCAACCGCACCGCGGCGGGGATGGGCGGCGCGATGCTGCTGCTCGCGCTCATGGGGCTCGTCATGCCCGCGTTGTTCGCCGTGACCCACCCCACCGCGGCGCGCGCTGCGGGGGAGCATCTCTCCGAGGCGGTCGCGCTGATTCTTGGATCGACGTACGCAGCGAGCCTCGTGTTCTCGCTGCGCACGCACCGCAGCGTCTTCCAGGGCACGTCGCGTCAGGCGGAACAGGCCCCGGCGACGCCCCCGGCGCGCGCCATTGCCGTGCTCGCCGTGGCGACGGTACTCGTCGCGGTGCAGAGTGAAATCCTGGTGCACGCGACCGAGGGAGTGGTGGCGCGCTTCGGTCTCTCCGAAGTGTTCCTCGGCTTGATCGTGATCCCCTTGATCGGCAACGCCGCCGAAAACGCCGGCGCCGTGGTCGTGGCGCGCAAGGGGCACACCGACCTCGCGCTCTCGATCGCGCTCGGGTCGAGCACGCAGGTGGCGCTTTTCGTCGCCCCGTTGCTCGTGTTCGCGGGAGTAGTCCTCGGCCAGCCGATGACGCTCGTCTTCACGCCGCTCGAGGTCGTGGCGCTGGGCCTCGCGTCCCTGATCGTGACGGTGATCGCGCTCGACGGGGAATCGCACTGGCTTGAAGGCGCTCAGCTGCTCGCCGCGTACGCAATTCTGGCGGTCGCGGCGTGGTTCATTTGACACACGAACGGCAGCGTCCTAAGTTTAGGCGCGCTCTACCCTTACGCGAGGTGTCCGGTTGCGGACGCGCCCCACGATCCTCTTCTTTTCGGCCGTCGGACGGCCGCTGCCGGATTTCGTGGAGCGTTGGATGCAGAAAAACGGGAAGCAGTCCGTTCCCGTCCACGATCCGGTCGAGCTGGAGCAGATGGTGCTGCGCGCCTTGCCGTCGCTGGTGCTCGTGGACGCGGATGCGACGGGGGCGCAGGGGCTCGAGGCGTGCCGCCGCTTGAAGGTTGACCCTTATACCGCCATCGTGCCGCTCGTAGCGGTGACCGGGCGCCACGTCACCGAGCGCGTCATGGAGTGGTTCAGCGCCGGCGCCGACGAGGTCGTGACGCCGTTGTTCGAATCGAGCGAGCAGACGGGCCGGCTCGACGCCCTCGTGAATCGCGCGCAGCGGGACGTGGCGGTGAATCCGTCCACCCGGCTGCCCGGGACGACGGAAATCGAGCGCGAGATCCGGCGCCGCATGGAGGATGGCGAGCGATTTGCAGTATGCTACGCCGATCTCGATCACTTCAAGGAGTACAACGACCGCTACAGCTACTACGACGGCGACCGGGTCATCTATCTGGTGTCGCGCATCCTGCACGACGTCGTCAAGGGGATGATCGAGCGGCGCGGTTTCGTGGGGCACATCGGGGGCGACGACTTCATCTTCATCGTCCCGGTAGACGATATTTCCCCGGTGTGCACCGAGGTGTTGGCGGTTTTCGACACGCTGATTCCGTATCAGTACAACGAGCAGGACCGGCGGGCGGGTTACTACTTCGGCAAGGACCGGCGCGGCCAGCTGCATCGCGTGCCGCTGATGACGCTGTCGATCGGCATCGTGACCAACGAGCACCGCAAGTTCGCGCACCCCGCCCAGGTGAGCGAGCTGGCGACCGAGATGAAGAGCTATGCCAAGACGCAGCCCGGATCGGTCTTCGTGGTCGACCGGCGTCATGATTCGGAGCACGGGACGGTGGAGCTGAACGCGAGATCGAGCGCGAGGTCAGCGCAGTGAACGTTACCTGCACATCGTGCGACACGATTTACCGGGTCGACCCCGCGAAGGTGCCCCCGTCGGGGATCCGGGCGCGGTGTGCCGTCTGCGGCAACGTCTTCGCCGTTCATGCCGATTCGGGGCGTGGGGCGGCACCCGCGGCTGCGGCGGGGCCCGCGGCCGCAACGGCGCAGGCTCCCCGCGTGTCTCGATCCGTGGCGCCGATGTTCACTCCAGCCGCCACTGCGCCGGCTGCACCGCCACCGCCCCCACCTCCGCCTCCGCCTCAACCTCGTGCTGCGCCACCCGCGTCTCCGCCGCCCGCGGCGGCGCCGCCTCCGTTAACGCAGCCGCGGCCTTCCGGACCGATGGTCCGCCCCTCGGGGCCGATCGCGGCGCCGTTTGCGGCGCAGGCGGCGCCTGCCGTTCCGCCTGCTGCGGCACCCGTGT
>DATLVL010000381.1:0-2176 GCA_035577525.1 Gemmatimonadales bacterium
CCATCTCGTTGCGTTCCGGATCGTAGTACGCATTGACCGTGGGGACCGTGATCCCCCACTCGGTCGTATCGACCGGCGAGCCGGGACGATTCACCGTGCGCTGCCATTCGAACGCGTTGGCGCGGGCGACGTTCAATACGAACGGCCCGTCCACTGATTCGAGCTTGGTGTAGTCGCGCCAGTGATCGGGGTAGCCGACCTTCCCGCCCATCTTCCTGAGCTTGTCGAGCGCCTGCGCCCGCGTGGAGTCGGACATCCAGGTGAGCCGGCGCAGCCGCGCCGCGAAGGCGACCCGAATGTCGTCGATCACCGCCTTGGCGCGGGCGCGTGCCGCGGGCGGGAATGTCTTGGCGACGTAGGCCTCTCCCAACGCTTCACCCAGATCCCCGTCGGTCTCGCGCAGGCAGCGCTTCCAGCGGGGCAGCAATTCCTTGGCGCCGGTGAAGCGCGTGCTGAAAGCGAAGTCCTCGTTGACGAGCGCCGTGTTGAGCCACGGCGCAGCGGCGTCGAGCACGTGATAACGCAGGTAGGCGCGCCACTGGTCGAGCGGCGCGGTGATGACGAGCGAGTCGACGCGCCGGAAGAACGCAGGCTCCGCGACATTCAGACGCGCCACCGGCGCCGTGATCCCGATCGCTTTGAAGTACGCGCTCCAGGAAACCGTGGGCGCGAGCGCGGCCAGCTCGGCGGCGGTCGTCGGATGATCGGTGGCGGAGGGCTCGCGCCGCTCCACCCGCGTCAGCGAGGCGCGGGCCAGCTCCGTCTCGAACGCCAGGATCGCCGCGGCGTCGGTCGCGGCCTGCGGCGCCGCTTCCCCGGCGAGCGTGAACATCTTCGTGATGTGCTCGACGTACTGCTGCTTCAGCGAGTCCGATTGTGGGTCGGTCTTCGTATAGTAGTCGCGGTCGGGCAGGCCAAGCCCGCCTTGCGCCAGCCAGACGAGGTAGTGGGCAGCATCGTGCGGATCGGACTCGGGGCCGTAGCGGAACGCGACATTCACGCCGCGCACTTGCAGCGCCGCGATCTGGGGGATCAGCTGCTCGCGGGTGGTGATCGAGTCGATCGCGGCGAGCCACGGACGGATCGGGTCGATCCCCGCCGCTTCGGCGGCGCTCGAATCCATGCACGTCGCGTAGAAGGTGCCGAGTTTTCGCGGCGTGGAGCTGGCGGGCTGCGACGCGCGGTGCGCGGCGGCGTCCTCCAGCACCGATCGCACCACCAGCTCGTTGCGGTCGCTCATGTCCCGGGAGACGCCCGAGGACGAGTACGCCGCGGGGATCGTGTCGTGGGCGATCCAGCCACCGTTGGCGTACTGGAAGAAGTCGGTACAGGCACGGGCTGTGGTGTCGATCCACAGCCGGTCGACCACTTTCAGGGGTGGCAGGCCGCCCTGCGCGGC
Source organism: Gemmatimonadales bacterium (assembly GCA_035577525.1). Lineage (GTDB taxonomy): Bacteria > Gemmatimonadota > Gemmatimonadetes > Gemmatimonadales > GWC2-71-9 > DASTHG01. Next base: position 1,400 of record DATLVL010000381.1, read on the forward strand.
GATCGAGGAGGCGGACAGGGCAACGGCAACGAGGAGCGCCAAGCCCACGCGGCGCTCGAGGCGTACGGTTAGCATCGGAACGGGGTCTCCCTCGGGGTGATTCGGCGACGGCCGAACGGGTCGAAGCCTATCATATGGGGTTAATTTCATCAACTCGCTTTCCTACCTACGCTCCGGAGCCCGCGTGCGCTTCGCAATGATCTCTGTCATCGGTATTGTCCTCGCTCTTCCCCGAGCCGCCACCGCGCAGGGGCCGCGTTTTGAAATCACGATCCCGGCATCGCTGCGCGCGACGCCGCTCACGGGCCGCGTCTACGTCTTCATCAGTACCAAGAAGGACGAAGAGCCGCGCCTCGGCGACCACGGTGAGAGCAACGCCGTACCGTTTTACGGGGTGGACGTCGATTCCCTGCAGCCCGGCAGCGCCGCGGCGATCGACGGCGCGACGCTCGGCTATCCGGTGGCCAGCCTCAAGGACATCCCGGCAGGCGACTACTACGTGCAGGCGCTGGTCAGCGTGTACGTCGACTTCCATCGTGCCGACGGCCACGTCCTGTGGATGCACGACGACCAGTGGGAAGGCCAACAGTTCAACATCTCTCCCGGCAATCTGGTGAGCGACGTGCAGAAGGTGCACCTCGATCCCCAGGCCGGGTACACGATTCGGCTGGAGCTGGCGCGCGAGTTGCCGAAGGTCGCGTTACCGCCCGACACGAAGTACGTGAAACGCATCAAAATCCAGAGCAAGCTGCTGTCGGCATGGTGGGGCCGTCCGAT
>DATLVL010000382.1:0-10006 GCA_035577525.1 Gemmatimonadales bacterium
GGTGCGCTGCCCACACCGACGATGACGTCGACCATGACAGGGGATCGCATCACGGCCAACGCGCGCAGCAGATACTCGATGCCTTTCTGCTGGTTCAATTTTCCGACGAACAACAGCCTGGCCGGCTCGCGCGTAGCCCCGGGACGGAACAGGTCGGGTTTGATCGGCATCGGCGCGACGATGGGATGCGCGTCGGGCACGAGCGCCCGCGTTTCTGCCGCCAGCCAGGACGACACGGTCGTCACGGTGCGGGACTGGGTCATGACGCGGCGGAACATCCGGCCGGCGATGGCGGAGCTCTTCGCGACACTGATGTCGGAGCCATGCAGCGTCGTCACCAGGGGCACCCGCCACCACCCCGCCATCCACGTCCCGATCAGCCCGCTCGGAAAGAACCAGTGGGCGTGCACCAGGTCGGCGCGGAAGTCGCGCCGGGAGCGAAACGTCTTCCAGAGATCGGCGCCGAGCAAGCTGCCCAGGACGAGGCGGGAAGCCCAGCTCGAGCGGACCTGATCGCGCATCGTGCCGCTGTAGGCGAGCGTTTCGAGCGACCGTGGCGCATAGCGGAAGCGATCCACCACGATTCCTTCGTACTCCTCGCGCCCGGCGAGCCCTTCGGCCGACGGCGCAATCACGCGCACCTCCGTCCCCGCATCCCGCAGGGCGACGGCGAGCCGCAGCACGAACGATCCGACGGGGTCGGTCGCGAAGCGCGGATAGGAGTGGGCGAGGAACAACACTCTCATCGGGTAGTCTCGAGCGGTACGGAGGCATCGGAGGGCTCGCAGCGACCGTCCAGGGCGACGCGTGCGATCCGCAGCGCGCGGCGCCTGGCGCGCCAGTCGACGATCTCGTCCAGCGTTCCGACAAAGGGACGATCGGCGAGCAGGGCGTCGAGCAGCCGGCCGTAAGCAGCGGGGGCGCCGGGGAATCCGAGTGCGTCCGTCAGGTTCGGATGCCAGACGCCGACCCACAGCCCTTCGACGTCCCGGCAGCTGCGAGCCAGGACGAGGGCGTCGTCGATCCACGCCTCAGGATCTTCGACGCCGCGGTATTTGCTCAGCGCCCGGTCCATCCAGGCGAATGGTACCTCATCCAGTGTTTCGCCATAGCGAACGACGTCGGCGACGCCGATGCGAAAGCCATTGCGATCGGGAAATCCGACCGTCGAATCGTAGCGAAACCCCGCTTGCGTCATCGCCTGCGGAGTCCGCGCCGGGTCGAACCGGAGGAAATGCTGACGCACGCCGTCCACGCCCCGTCCGCCGAGCCTGCGCAGCCTGTCGCGTTGCGCGGTAAAGCGCTCAGGACTCAGCACCGTCTCACGGCTGCCGTGCAATCCGACTGCGTGCTGGCCTCCCGTTATTGCGGCGAGAATCCGACGTGTTGCTGCTGCTTCCGGCCGATACGTGAGGTCACCGGCCAGGAACGTCCGCGGCGTGGGCGTGCCGCAGAGGATGAACCAGGTCGACCGGATCGATCGGGCCCGCTCGGCGGCGAGCAGGTCTCGCGTCCCCTGCTCCACCGGCGCGCGGCCGATCGCTTTGAGCGCCTGGCTCGCGGCCCGCGCTGCCAGCCGCCAGTATCCCTTGCGGCCGAGCTCGACGAGGCGCAGCGCGGTGAATGCCGGCCACAGTGTCACGATGTCGAGGTCATGCGTGAGCGCCACGGCCCAGCGGCGGCCGTCCGGCCACGGAACGGCCACCTGCAGCGGCCGCCGGCCGGCCGCGCGCGTCACGGCGCGACGCAGCGCCACGGCAGCCTGCGAGATGACCGGCTCGCGCTCCAGTCCCGCTGCGACGAGCGCGTTTGCTTCCGCCGGGACGCGGTCGAACCGGTCTCGCGCCGTGGTCCAGACCTCCGCCGCCGCGCTGACGACCTCCCCCACCAGGTGCAGCCCGGCGCGGGCGATGCGGACAACTCCGTCGCCGGGCTCGATCCCCCACCCCGCGGTGCGCCAGGCGCTCGGCGACGCAAAGGATTCCGGTCGGTCGGTGACTTCCACGCGCACCACGTCCGCTGAGGGATCGGTGACGGGGATGAGACGCGCGAGTTCGGTAAGGAGGAGGAGCTGGCGCTGGTCCGGCGCGCCCGCGGCGCCCGGCGAGACGGGCGCGGGCAGTCGAATCATGTCGGCTCGTATCTTAACTATCTTTTGAGCCCATGGTCCACCCGCTCCTCCCCAAAGCGCGGTTGCCGCTCGGCCATCTGTTGCTCTATGGGTGGATGCCCAGCCCGCTGAAACGGCTGGCCTATCGGCTCAAGGGCTACAAGATCGGCCGGGGCGTCAAGTTCGGGTTCGGCGGCGTCGTGATCGGCGAGTCGGTGGAGCTGGGCGACTACGTCGAGATCGGGATGCTGGCGGTGGTCATGGGCCGGCGCATCACGATCGGACGCTACTCGAGCGTCGGCACGATGAGCTATCTCTCGTGCCGCGTCATCGAGATCGGCGAAGATGCGAAGATCCGCGAGCAGGTGTACGTCGGCGGGCCGCAGCTCCCTGAGTCGCGCTTCTCCCTCGGCAGCCGCACCATCATCCTGCAGATGGCGAACATCAATCCCACGAAGCCCGTCGTGATCGGCGACGATACGGGCATCGGCGGCCACTGCCTGATCTTCACGCATGGCGCCTGGCTCTCCAACCTGGAGGGCTATCCCGTGACCTACGAGCCGGTGACGCTCGGCAAGAGCGTCTGGCTGCCCTGGCGGGTGTTCCTGATGCCGGGTACGACGATCGGCGACGGGTCCGTGATCGGAGCCAACTCCCTCGTATCGGGGTCGATCCCGCCCAACAGCCTGGCGGTGGGGTCGCCGGCGAAGGTCATTCGCACCGCTCCCGATTTCCCCAAGTCCCTCACCGACGCCGATCGCGCCAAACTCGTCCGGGAGATGCTGGCGGAGTTCGACCGTTTCGTGGCAGATGACCAGGTGCAGCTGAGCGACGACGGCGGCTCGCGCGTGTACGGGTATCGCGGCGGGTCGTGGCGGTTGCACTGGCTCAAGGACGGCGCCATACCACCGCCGGGCTCGAGCGGTGACACCGTGCTCGCCGAGCGTCCGCTGGCGGAGACTGTGCTCACCGCCTACCGGCGCCGCAAGGTGTACTGGCTCGATTTGGGGTCCAAGACCCGCAGCGAGAGCGGATCGCCGCTCACCGAGGAGTTGGCGCTGTTCCTCGGGCGCTACGGGATCCGGCTGCGGCGCGATGGGTGAGGCCCACTAGCCGGCGCGGTCGCGCAGTCGGTCGAGGTCCCGCTGCAAGGCCCGAATCTCCTCGCGCTGCCCTGCGATCATCTCTCCCACGAACCCGAACCCGAAGAGAATCAATCCGGCGATGACGAGCAGCAGGATCAGGTAGAGAAACGCCCGGTTGCCATGCTGGAAGACATAGCGCTCGATCATCTCGTACACACCCACCAGAAACCCCAGCAGCACCAGGACCGCGCCGGTGACGCCGAAGAACAGCATCGGCTTGCGGCCGAAGCGCAGCTGGAACCACACCGACAAGAGATCGAGCATCCCGATGGGTATGCGCCCGATCCCGAACTTCGATTTCCCCGCCTGGCGCGGATGCAACGGGACCGGCCGCTCGGCGAGCCGGTACCCCTCCCCTGCCGCGATCACCACCATGAAGCGGTGCCAGTCGGGACGCATCGGCACGACGTCCATCACCTCGCGGCGATACGCCTTGACCGAATTGAGATCGGTCACGCGCACGCCGAACAGCCAGCGGCACAGCCCGTTGTAGACCCACGAGACGAAGCGCTTGTCGTAGTGGCCCTGCTTCGTTCCGGTGACGATGTCCGCCTCGCCGGCGAGCACCGGCGCCACGATGCCGGGGATGTCGGCTGGGAGATACTGCAGATCGGCGGGCCAGAACACGAACACGCGTCCCGTCGCGGCATCCGCCCCGCTCTTCAGCGCGTCGGCGATGCCGCGTTGCGAGCGGTGCGTCACGACGCGCAGGAACGGGTGCTGGGCCGCGAGGCGCTGCAACACGGCGGCGGTGTCGTCGCGGCTGCCGTCGTCGATCACCACCAGCTCGCCGGTGAACGACTGCGGCAACAGCGCTTCGCGCACCTGCCGTACCAGCTCCGGGAGGTTGTCGGCCTCGTCCTTGGCGGGCACGAGGATGCTGACGTCGGGCCGCGCGCCCCCGTTCCCGGTCGCGAGGCTCACAAGCGGCGCCGCATGCGTGCGGGGAGGATATTGAGCTGGTCGCGGTACTTCGCGACGGTGCGGCGCGCGATCCTCACACCGCGGGTGCCGAACATCTCCACGATCTGCTGGTCGGTGAGCGGGTTCTTGGGCTGCTCCTCCGACACCATCTTCTGAATCTGCGCCTTGATGGAGCGGGCGCTCGCGTCCTCGCCGGTGCTGGTCTGCAGGCCGCTCGAGAAGAAGAACTTGAGCGGCAGGAGTCCGCGCGGCGTCTGCACGTACTTCTCGTTGGTGACGCGGCTGACGGTGCTCTCGTGCATGTTGATGACGTCGGCCACCTCGCGCAGCGTGAGCGGGCGCAGGTACTCGACGCCCTTTTCGAAGAACTCGCGCTGCCGGTCGACGATGAAGTTCATGACCTTGAGCATCGTCTGGCGGCGCTGCTCGATCGCCTGGATCATCCAGTGGGCACTGTTGAGCCGCTGGTTGATGAATTCCTTGTTCTCGCCCTGGAATTTCTTGCGGTCGCGCGCGATGTCCTGGTAGGTCTTCGAAATCCGCAGCCGCGGCAGCCCGCCGTCGTTCAGCGTGACGTGGTAGTGGTCCCCGATCTTCACGACGGTGAGATCGGGAGTGATGTAGGTGTCGTTGGCCGCGGAGTACTGCAGCCCGGGCTTGGGGTCGAGCTTGGCGAGCACGTCGGCGACCTTCTGGACCTCGGACGGGTCGATGGCGAAGCGCTTCCCGAGATCGCTCCAGCGGTGGTTCTTGAGGTCCTCCCACGCCTCCTTTACGAGGCGATAGGCCAGCGTTTCGGTCTGCCGCTTGTCTTCGAGCTGCAACAGCAGGCATTCGCGCAGGTCGCGGGCGCCGACGCCCGGCGGATCGAGGGCCTGGATGATGCGCAGCATGGCTTCGGCTTCGGCTACCGTGTACGGCTGGATCGTCACGTCCTCTGCGCGCTCCTCGGCAAACTCCGCGAGCAGCTTGTTGGCGCCGCTCACGATCTCCTCGAGCGAGGCACCCAGGTATCCGTCCTCGGCGATATTGCCGAGGAACTCCTCGGCGAGCAGCCGCTGGCGGGGCGAGAGGTCCAGCATCTGGACCTGCTCCTTCAGGTGGTCGGAGAGATCCCGCGCTTCGACCGACACCGGTTCCGTGTATTCCCGCGCCTCGCTCATGTCGCGCGGGGCGGACATCGCTTCGGCGCCGTCGTCGAGCAGGATCCCTTCCCAGTCTGGCTCATCGTCGTTCTTCTTCTCCTGCTCGATCTGCTCCTTCTCGCCGGCGGTCGTCTGCGGCGCTTCCGGCTCCTCCTCCGTCTCGACCAGCTCGAGGAAGGGGTTGCCCAGGAGCTCCTGCTTCAAGTGCTGCTGCAGGTCGAGCAAGGGCATGTACAGGAGATCCATCGCCTGGAACAGGCGTGGATTGATGCGCAGGTCCTGGCGCATGCCCTGATGCTGCGAGAGACCTGGCTTCACGCGGGTTGTCCCAGCCGGGCACGCAGCCGGGCGGTGAGAGTGGGACCGAGATAGCGGTCTGCCACCCGGTCATCGAACACCAGCTCCTGCACCGTGCCCGACACCTGCACCCGGCCTTCGAACATGATGTAGGCGCGGTCGACGATGTCGAGCGTCTGCTCCACGTTGTGGTCGGTGATCAGGACGCCGATGCCGCGCTGGCGCAATCCTGCGACGATCGTCTGGATGTCGTGCACCGCGATCGGGTCCACGCCGGCGAACGGCTCGTCCAGCAGCAGAAACTTGGGCTCGGTGACGAGGGCGCGGGTGATTTCGAGGCGGCGCCGCTCGCCTCCGGACAGCTGGAATGCTTTCTGGCGGCGCAGGTGCTTTACGCCGAGCTCGTCGAGCAGCCGCTCGAGGCGCGTGGCGCGCTCCGCGGTGCTGAGCGGCAGCGTCTCGAGAATCGCGGCCACGTTCTCCTCGACCGTCAGCCGCCGGAACACCGACGGCTCCTGCGCGAGGTAGCCGAGCCCGGCGCGCGCCCGGCGAAACATCGGCTCGCTCGTGATGTCCACGCGGTCGAGCCGGATCGTGCCGTGATCGGGGCGGATCAGGCCGGTGAACATGTAGAACGTCGTCGTTTTCCCGGCGCCGTTCGGGCCCAGCAGCCCGACGATCTCCCCCTGCCCCAGGGCGATGCTCACGTCGTCCACCACGCGGCGTCCCTTGTAGGCCTTCACGAGGCCTTCGCTCTCGATGCGGCTGCCTCCGGTGACGGTCGGCGGCGGAGTGGCCCGCGCTTCGGCCCGCTCCAGGGTCTGCGCCGCCGCGGTGAGCAGCTGCTCGACCACCGCCTCGCGCTGTGGCCCGATGGCGGCCCACAGGTCCGGGGCCAGGGCGATGATGGCGTCGTCACGCCATTCCGGCGGCAGCTCGATGAGGTGCGCCAGCACGAGGCGCGGCAGCACCGAGGCGCGCAGGTTCTCGCGCGCGTCGTCGACCGACAGGCTGCCCGACTCGGACATCGCGCTCGAGCCGCCGCGCACCTGGGAGCGCACCCACAGGAACTCCTCGCGGTAGGTGACGGCGAGCGCCCCGAATTGCGCCTGCCCGCGGTCGTCGGCGATCTGCACCAGCGCGGCGGCGGCGAGCGGCAGCGAGGAGTCGCGCGCGGCAGCCAGCGCGACGAGACGGGAATCGTTCACGTGGAGTCCTTCTTGACCGCCGTGGAATCGTGCGCAGTGGTGTCTTTGGCGGGCGGCTTCGGCTCGAGGTTCACGCCGTCGGCGTGGCCGCCCACGGTGATGCTGTCGACGCGCGCCTGGCGCAGCCGGACGTCGATGCTCTTGCCGCGTGAATAGTTGATCGACGGCCCGGTGGTATCGTGCGAGGCCTGGTGCGTGAGCGAGCGTGCCGCGCCCAGCGCCACGATGTGCCGGATGCGGCTGCGCAGCACCCCGGTGGAATCCTTCTCCTGGGCCCAGTGCGCGGTGAGTGTGTCGCCGGCGATGCAGTCCACGGCCGGACTCACGCAGCTCACCAGGCAATCGCTGTTGTCGCCGGTGCACTCCGCCTTGATCGACGCCACCGTCGAATCGTGTTTCGACACTGAGAACGCGCGGCCGTAGCCGCGGCCCTCGGTGAGCACCTGGTCGGGGACATCGAGGGCGAGCGAATCGGCCCGGATGTCCTGCAGCGCCGAGATCGCGTGGGGCCGGATCTTCTTTCCCCAGGCGAAGGCCTGCTGCAGCTTGCGGCGCTCGATGGCGAGGTTGATGGTGTCGGCCGTCAGCACCCAGTCGGTGCTCGTGGCTTTGCCGTTGCCCAGCGCCTTGACGCTGCGCACGTCGCGGGCCTCGAGCCCCAGCTCGATGCGGGTCCCGGTGAGGGTGTAGCTCTGGGCGCCCTTGCCCTGCACTTTCGGCGATCCGATCAGCACGCCGAGGCCGGTCGTCTGGTCGAGCTGCATCGAATCGCCCTGGGCCGCGAAGTCGGAGCGGTCGATCGTCGACTTGCCTCCCGCCCACATGCGGTCGTTGCCCTTGAAGCGCACCCGGTCCGCCACGATCACGTAGGGCTCGGTGGTGTCGCTCGCCCCCGCGCCGCGATAATCGATGTGGGGGCGTTGCGTGGCGTACATCTCGATCGTGTCGCGGATCCCCGGCGCGGCGCGCCAGTAGGTGAGATTGGGCCCGCGCAACACCGAGCCGTTGCTGCGGTTCACGGCCACGACGTTGTTGTGCGCCTCGAGCCGCTCGTTGGTGACGAAGTACGAGACGAAGTTGGCGTCGAGCGTGATCGTGGTGTCGCGGATGTGCACGTGGCCGATGAGATCGGACCGGCCCACTGCCGGATAGTGCGCGATGCTGTCGGTCACGAGCCGTGTGTTGGTGCCCTGGCAGTGCGCCAGGACGCCGCCCCCCGCGTGATAGCTCTTCTGGTTCGGGCCCACCGTGACTTCGCGGTAGCTGTGTCCGATGGAATCGATCTCCACGACGCACGGCCTGCCGTGCGACGTGTCGGCCGGTTGTTGCTGCACCAGGAGCAGCGCGAGCGTCGCCATCATTGATTCGGCAGTACCAAGTGTCCGCCCTTGCCGGTGGGGTTCAGGGCGGTCACGTTGCGGAAATCAGGATCGGAGGTGAACCCCTTCCCCTTGATGTGCCGGTCGGGGGGGCCATCGAACACGAAGGGCTGGTCGGAGGAGACCTGGTTCGTCGCCTGTTTGTAGCGCATCACTTCGCTCTTCAGGGTGCGGCCGTCCCCCGCTCCCACGACCACGACGTTGCCCCGCCCCTCCATGTCGCCCGTGGCCCAGTGATAGGTGCCTTCCTTCGCCGACATGGTGGAGGTCTCACGCCCGTCGGTATCGTAGAAGGTGATGTGGACGGCACGCATTTCGACCGACTGGGAGTTCTGGTAGAAGAACGCCGAGTCGGCCCGCACCCGCGCCCGCACCACGCCGTCGTTCGTGACGTAGTGCGTCATGTCGATCAGCACCTGATCGGCGGTGTCGGCGGCGGTGATGGTGGCGGAGGGTTGGGCGCCGTTGGAACAGGCGAAAGATGTCAAGACAAATGCGTCGAGAAGAAACGTCAAGAAAAGGCGTCGAGTGAAGTCGTACGCTGGGTACGACTCCACTTGACGGTCTCTCTCGACGCCTTCTCTCGACGCTCTTCGCATTTACACTGCCCCAGCTTTCATGAGATCATGCAAATGGACCATGCCGATCACTTTGGCGCCGCCATCAAGGACCGGCAGGGCCATGATGCCGTGCCGCTCCATCAGGTTGACCGCCGCCTGGGCGTGCGTGTCGGCGGTCGTGGTCTTGGGCGACCGCGTCATCACATCTCGCACAGGGACATCGAGGAAGCGATCGCTCCGTTCCATGAGCCGTGTCAGGTCGCCGGCGGTCACCACGCCTTGCAGGCTCCCCTTCTGGTCGACGACCGCGACGGTGCCGCGCTTGCGCGCCAAGAGCACCACGCATTCGCGCATCGGCCGGTCGGGAGCGAGCGCCGGCAGGTCGTCCGAGACCATCACGTCGCCGACGCGCAGCAGGAGCCGCCGCCCCAGGGCGCCGCCGGGGTGCAGCGCGGCGAACTCGTCGCGGCGAAATCCCTTCACCTCGAGCAGCGTGACCGCCAGCGCGTCGCCCAGCGCGAGGGCGACCGTGGTCGACGTCGTCGGGGCCAGCGTTTCCTCGCATGCTTCCTCGGCCCGTCCCGCGTCGAGCACCACGGCCGCCGCCCGCGCCAGGGCGGATTCGGGAGCGCCGGTAATCGCGATGATCGGAACGCCGCGCCGCTCCAGCTGTTGCATCAAGCCGAACAGGTCGTCGGATTCGCCGCTCTTCGAGAGCAGAATCGCCACGTCGCCGCGGCCCACGATGCCGAGGTCGCCGTGCAGCGAGTCGACCGGGTGCAGGAACGTCGCCGGAGTGCCGGTCGAGGTGAAGGTCGCCGCGATCTTGCGCGCGATCAGCCCCGACTTCCCAACCCCCGACACGATGAGACGGCCGCTCGACGCCCGCAGCAGCTCCACCGCGCGGACGAACGGGTCGCCGAGCTCCCTGGCGGCGCCGTGAATCGCATCCGCCTCGAGCTGCAGCACACGCCGCCCCCGCTCAGCGAGGTCGCTCATGTCCCCTGGCGACATTCGCCGCGCTCGATGAAGTACTTCTTCACCAGCGGCTGCCACTGGCCGCGCGCCTCCAGGATCAGCTCGGCGACCTCCCGCGCCGCCCCCTGTCCTCCGGCGCGCTCTGTTACGACGCGGGCTGCCTCCTTGATTTCCGGAACGGCGTTGGCGACGGCAATCGGGAGCGCCGCGCGCCGGAGTAGCGGCAGGTCCGGCAGGTCGTCTCCCACAAAGGCCGTCTC
>DATLVL010000383.1:0-8411 GCA_035577525.1 Gemmatimonadales bacterium
CTCGCTCATTACCCCCGACCTCGCCGCCGACGTCATCGCAGCGGTTGCCGGTTTGATGCTCACCGGTGGCGAGGACGTCGACCCGCGCTACTACGGCGAAGCGCGGCATGCACGACTCGAGGACACCGACGACGGACGCGACGCCGTGGAGCTCGCGCTCTATCGCGCCGCGCGCGAGCGCCGCGTCCCGATCCTTGCGATCTGCCGCGGCATTCAGCTCGTCAACGTCGCCGAAGGCGGCACGTTGTATCAGGACCTGCCGACCCAGCATCCGTCGTCCGTGACGCACGCGGGGACAGACGCCCGGCACGGCCTGCGCGTCGAGCCGGGGTCGCTCGTCGAGCGGGTCGCCGGCCGCCCGGCGAGCGTGAACTCCCGCCACCACCAGGCCGTGAAGACCCTCGCCGCGCCGTTGCGCGCCGTCGCCTGGGCGGAGGACGGCGTGATCGAGGCGGTCGAGTGGAAGGAGACCACCACCGGATGGCTGCTCGCGGTGCAGTGGCATCCCGAGGACGACGTCGAAACCGGATTGTTCGAAGGATTCGCCGGCGCAGTGCAGCGCGCGGCTACAGGCTACGCAGCAGCCGGTCTTCAGTCATGAAGTTGGGGAACAGCACACGGTCCGACAGCCGGTTCAGCGCCTGGCGCAGCGCCGGGAAGCGTTCCGCCGCGAGCCGATAGGTCGGGGCGAGGCCGACGCGCTCGGCGAGGGCGTGATCGGCGGCGGCTTCGAAGCCGGAGCGTCCCAAGGCATCGTAGTAAGGGAGATCCGGACCCCCGCGCCGGCGCCGCCGCACCGCCACGTAGTCCGGAAAGAGCCCCGCCAGCCACAGACTGTAATTGCCGAGATGTACCTGCAGGTGGAAGCGCCGCGCCCCGGACTCGCCTTCCTGAGCGAGATCGTTCACTATTTCCACGAGATAGTGGTAGGTTTGGTCGTCGACACCCTGCGCCTGATTGGCCCGGTCCTGCAGCCCGAATTCGAGCAGCAGGGCCGCGAGGTAATCAGCGAGCGGACGGTCGTCGATGCCGGCAGACACGAGGGCATGTCGCACCGCCACGTAGGCAAAGAGCGGGGCGGACGGCGACACCAGGGAACGGTACGCCAGCAGGGCCTCGAACAGATCCGGCTCGTCGAGCAGCCCGTCCGGTCCTTCGCGCGCGAGGCGCAGCTCGGCGCGGACCCGGGCCGCGGGGTCGCGGCGCGCGAGGGCGACCAGGACCACACGGCAGTCGGGTCCGCGTAAGCGGGCGCGAACGTTCGCGAGGATCATGCACCAGGCCTCATCGACCAGACCTCCAGCACGGCTATCCCACCAGGATGCACTCGCGCGGCTCACCGCCCTGTCGCGCGAGCTTGCCGGCGCCTACCGGCCGGCGACGGTGATCGAGCGGCTGGTCGCCGCCATCACTGAGCTGCTCGCCCCCGATCGCCTCACCATCTTAGCACTCGACGTCGATACCAACAGATTGCAGATCGCGTACCACCGGGGCGGTGAGCGACCGCACATCGATGACCCCCTGCTGCAGCTGCCGATGCGCCGCGGCCCCATGGTGTTCAGCCATCACGTTCTGGAACAGGCCGCACGGCACGGCGTGTCGGTGATGCAGGATGCGGCCGCCTGGATGGGCGCGCCGATCCTGGCGGTCGGGCGCAGCATCGGCGTCGTCGCGATCGCCTCCGAGCGCCCCGACGTGTTCGGGCCGGACGATCTCGCCCTGCTCAGCGCCGTCGTGTCGCAGGCCGCCATCGCGCTCGAGAACGCGCGCCTCTTGCATCTGCTGTCGTCCGGCAAGCGGCAGTGGGAGCTGACGGTCGACGCGATCAAGCAGGCGATCTGCATCGTGGACGCGCGTGGCATCGTGCGCCGCGCCAACCGCGTGTTCGCCGATCTCGTGCAGCTGCCGGTGACGGCGCTGCCGGGCCGCTCCTGGATGAGCATGCTCCCTCCCGCCTGGGCGACGGTCGTGTCGCAGGCGCTCGCCGAACCGGGACCGCACGAGATCCGCTCGGGGACGCGCGATTACACCGTGAGTGCCATCCGCATGGAGGGCGCGGAAGACGAGGCGGCGGTGCTGTCGTTCGAGGATCACACCGAAAAACGCCACCTCCAGGATCAGTTGATCCAGTCGGAAAAGATGTCGGCGATCGGGCAGCTGATCGCGGGCATCGCCCACGACCTCAATAACCCGCTCGCCTCCGTTGTCGGGTTCTCCGACTTCCTCGCCGAGTCCGGCGACGTGCCACCGGCGTTGGCCGAGCCGCTGCGCGTGATCCGCCAGGAGGCGGAGCGCGCCGCGACGATCGTGAAGAACCTACTCTCGTTCGCGCGCCGCCAGGAGGGGGAGCGCCTGCCCCAGCAGCTGCAGCCGCTGCTCGAGTCGGTGCTGGCGCTGCTCAGGAACGAAATGATGGCCTTGAAGGTCGAAACCACATTGTTCGTCGAGCCGCACATCCCCGACATCGAGATGAACCCGAACCAGATCAAGCAGGTGTTCGTCAACCTGTTGAATAATGCCGCGCAGGCGATCGCCAGCACCGGCCGCGCCGGCCACATCACGGTCACCGCCAAGCGCTGGCTCGACGGCGTCGCCGTGAGCGTCGCCGATGACGGGCCCGGGATCTCCGACGAGCTGCTGCCGCGGGTCTTCGAGCCGTTCTTCACGACCAAGCTGGAAGGCGAGGGAACCGGTCTCGGCCTCTCCATCTGCCAGGGGATCATCAAGGAGCATGGCGGCCGCATCACGCTCGAGTCGAGCGTCGGCGTTGGTGCGACGTTCACGGTGGAGCTGCTCAGCGGATCGCGGCCGCAACGGCCGTCGCAGCCGGTCGCGGCCCCAGCCACGTCCGGGACGCTGCGCGTCCTCGTCGTCGACGACGAGCCGCACATTCTGCACTACATGCGCGCTACGCTCGAGAGCTGGGGTCACACCGTTGAAGTCGCGAGCGACGGCACCGAGGCCGTGGAGCGGGCGCTCGTGATTCCCTTCGACGTCATCATCTGCGACCTGCGGATGCCCCGGCTGGGCGGCCGCGAGATGTACCACAATCTCGCGCGGCAGTATCCCGACATCGCCCGCAAGGTGATCTTCGCGACCGGCGACACCGTCCGCGGCGACACGCTGCAATTCCTCGAGCAGCTGGGACGCCCCTTCCTCCATAAGCCGTTCACGCTCGCCGAGCTGCGCACCGTCCTGGGAAACGTCGGCGCCGGCAGCCATCAGTAACCCGGATGCGCGTCCTCCACGTGGACGCGGGCCGGGAGTGGCGCGGCGGGCAGAATCAGGTCCGCCTGCTCCTGCGGGAGCTGGCCCAGGAGCCCGCGATCGACGTGCGGCTCGTCTCCAACCGTGCTGGCGAGCTCGCACGCCGGCTGGCGGCGGCGGTCCCGATCAGCGGAGCCGCCTGGTCGATCGGACTGGACCCGCGCGCCTGGTGGACCATCCGCCGCGCCCTGCGGGCGTTCCGACCGGATCTCATCCACGTGCACGATAGTCATGCGCTGACGCTGTGCCGCTGGACCCGGACCGCGGTCCCGCTCATCGCCCACCGCCGCGTAGACTTCCACGTGCGGTCCGGCAGTCCGTGGTTCTCCGCGCAGCGAATCGTGGCCGTGTCGGAGGCGGTCCAGCGAGTCCTGCTGGCCGACGGTGTGCCGTCCGGCCTCGTCACGGTGATTCCGGACGGGATCGACCCCGCGGAGATTCGTGGCAACGCCGCCCGGCCGCTGGATATCCGGCGCCGTCTTTCCCTCCCGCCTCATGCCCCGCTTGCCCTCAACGCCGCGGCTCTCGTGGGGCACAAGGATCAGATCACCCTGATTCGCGCCGCGGCCCAGGCGCGGGCGCTCGCGCCGGATCTCCACTGGGCGATCGCGGGCGAGGGTGAGCGCCGTCCCGCGCTCGCGGCCGCGATCGCGCGAGCGGGCCTGGGCGACCGCGTCCACCTCCTGGGGTATATCACGGAGATCGATGCGCTGATCCGAGAGGCGGATGTCTTCGTCATGTCGTCCAAGGAAGAGGGACTGGGCAGCGTGATTCTCCATGCCCTGGCACTCGGGAAGCCGGTCGTCTCGACCGCCGCCGGCGGCATCCCGGAAATCCTGGGGGCCGACGCGCTGGTTCCCGTCGCCGATCACACGGCCCTGGCACATCGAGTCGTGGACATGGTCGCGCATCCGGTCGCCACCTCCCTGCCCGATCGTTTCACGGCCAAGTCCATGACACGCGCGACGTTGGCGCTCTACAGGCGGATGGTGGAGGTCGGTGGCGGTGGGTGAAGGATGGTGGAGGTTTCTCCACCATCCTCCCACTAGATTCCGGTCCGATGATCTACGTGTGCGTTCCCGTTCACAACGAAGCGAAGACCGCCGGGCTGGTCCTCTGGAAGGTCCGTCAGGTTTTCACGGCGTTTCAGCGCGAGTACCAGCTGCTGGTGTGCGACGACGGCTCGACCGACGGCACCGGTGAGGTGCTGGCGCGCTACTCGCGCGTGCTGCCGCTCAGCGTCGTCACGCACCGCGAACGCCGCGGCTACGCCCGCAGCCTCGAGGAATTGCTGCGCCTCGCGCTCGAGCGCACCGACCGGCCCAAGCGCGACTGCGCCATCACCCTCCCCGGCGATTTCGTGTATTCCCCCGACGCGATGGACGACATGGTGAAGCGCATCGAATCGGGATCGGATCTCGTCGTCGCCGAGCAGGTCGCGGGCGTAGGGGCTCGCCCGCGCGCGCATCGCTTCGTGCGCCACTGGACGTCGCGCCTGCTGCGGGTGCACGGCGTGCGCGACTCCGTCTCGGGGTTCCTGGCACTGCGGCTCATCACGCTGCGCCAGGCGCTGCGCCCCAACACGGGGGCGCTGCTCAACACCGACGCGTGGATCGCCAATGCCGAGCTGCTCGCCCGCCTGGTACCACACGCCCGGCGTGTCGACACCCTCGCCGTCACCGGCCGCTACGACATGCAGCAGCGGCCGTCGCGGGTGCAGCCGTGGCAGATGCTGCTCGCCGCGTGGCGCGCCCGTCCGGTGATCCGTGCGGCGGGAGCGACAGTGTTGCTGCTGGCGACGCTGGCGCTTCGCCCACTGGCGGCGCAGCAGGACACCAACGCGCATCCGGTGGCGACGCCGCCCGCCCCGGCTGCGGCCTCGTCCACCGCTGTGGCGAAGGCGACCGCAGCGCCCGAGCCGGTGCCGTTTCCGATCGGCGAGCGCATGGTCTATTCCGCCAAGTACGGGCCGTTCAGCGTCGGCGAGGCGACGATGGAAGTGGCCGGCACGGACACCATCCGCGGCGCCGAGATGGTGCACATCCGGTTTCACCTTCAGGGGGGCGCGCTCTGGTATCACCTCGACCAGACGCTCGAATCGTGGGTGGGCCGCAAGGACTTTCGCTCGCGCCGCTACGTCACGCAAACCGAAGAGCGGGGCAAGAAGCGCAACAACACGTTCGAGATTTTCCCCGATTCCGGGTTCTATCGGGAAGCGGGCGTGGACAGCGCCAAGCCGACGGTGGCCGATCCACTCGATGATGCCGCGTTCCTCTATTGGGTGCGTACCGTTCCGCTCGAGGTCGGCAAGCGCTACGAATATCGGCGCTACTTCCGCCCCGACCGCAACCCGGTGATCGTCGTGGTGGAGAAGCGCGAGAAGATCGGGGTCGCGGGAAAGAAGTTCAACGCGATTGTGATCCGGCCGATCATTCCCAAAGGGCGCGGCATTTTCGCCGAGCAAGCCGAGGCCCACATCTGGTTGTCGGACGACCCGCAGCACCTGATCCTCGCGCTGCAGTCGAATTTTTCGTTCGGCACGGTCACCTTGAAGCTCAAGGAGTTTTCGGTTCCCCCGCCGGAGCATCCATGACCGAGTACCGCGAGGCGGACTTCAGCCGGTTGAAGACCGTTCCGATCGCCGAGCGCCGCAACAAAGTCGACCCCACCCTCCTCGCCCACCCTCCCGGCAGCGATCACGCATTCCGCGCATTCTGGAATTCTCTGCCCGACGTCTTAGCCGCGCGCGACCTGCGCGCGGTCGCCCAGACGGTCGCCGCCGCGGCGGGACGCCGCGCCGTCGTCGCGATGCTCGGCGGCCACGTCGTCAAAGTGGGGCTGGGACCGTTGCTCGTCACGCTGATCGAGCGGGGCGTGATAACGCACGTCGCGATGAACGGCAGCGCGGCGATCCACGACTTTGAGCTCGCCGCCTACGGCGGCACGAGCGAAGACGTCGCCGCGGGCCTCGCCGACGGCACGTTCGGGATGGCGGAGGAGACGGGACGCGAGATGAACGCCGCGCTTGCCACGGCGGCGGCGGCCGGCCGCGGCGCCGGCGAGGGACTCAGCCTCGCGCTCGCAGACCGGCAGCCGCTGCCCGGGGCCGCGGCGTCGATCCTGGTCGCGTGCGCGCGGCACAGCGTTCCCGTGACCGTGCACGCGGCGGTGGGCGCGGAGATCATCCATCAACACCCCAGCGCCGACGGCGCGGCGATCGGGGCGACGAGTCACCGCGACTTCAAGCGCCTGGCGGCGAGTCTCCCGGAGCTGCACGACGGCGGCGTGGTGTTGAATCTGGGGAGCGCGGTGGTCATGCCCGAAGTGTTTCTCAAGGCGCTCACCATCGCCCGCAACTTGAGCGGCGGGAAACCGACGGGGTTCATGGCGTGCGACTGCGACATGCAGCGCCACTACCGCCCGCGCGTCAATGTCGTCGAGCGACCCACGCTGAACGGCGGGCGCGGCATTCAACTGACGGGGCACCACGAGATTCTGGTGCCGCTGCTGGTCTGGGGCGTGCTGGCGGCGCTGGGCGATGGCAAAACGGCGACGGGGTCACCGTCGTCCGGACGATGACCCCGTCACAACCCGCGCAGCGGTGGATCAGGCCGTGTCGCGCTTGCCTCGGATGGTGTCGCGCACGCGGTCGGCGGTCGCGGGACTGATCACCCGCAGCACCAGGTAGAAGATGACGCCGATCGCCGCGAGCCAGAGGACGGTCATCAAGATGCCCATCAGCGAGCCCAGCACGCCGAAGATGATCTTGAGGGCGAGCCACACCAGCACGGCAAAGATCGCGAAACCGAGAACGCTTCTGAACATACGGCCTCCCAAGTGGCCCCACGGGTCAGCGGATCCTACGCCGTGACGCCCGCGGGAGTTTCACAGTCCGACATCGCCGTCGTCGGCGGCGGAGTGATCGGCGCGGCATGCGCCCGTGCCGCGGCGCTGCGCGGCCTCCACGTCACCCTGTTCGCACCCGGTCCCGATCCGGCCGCCGCCTCCCGGGCGTCCGCAGGGCTGCTCGCCGCCCAGATCGAGTCGGGTGACGAGCGTCTCCTGCCGCTCGCCGTCCGGGGACGGGACCTCTATCAGGACCTCGCCGCCTCGCTGAAAGATACCACGGGTACCGATATCGGGTTTCAACCCATCGGCATCGCCACGTTTGCGTTCGATGATACCGAGGCCGCAGCGCTGTTCGAGCTCGTTGCAGAGCAGCGCCAGGCCGGGTTGCGCTGTGACTGGCTGGAACGCGACGATCTGGATGAGCGCTGGCCCGGCGTCGCCCCCGAGGCGCGCGGCGCCCTGTACGCACCCGAGGATGGCTGCCTGGATCCGGCCGCGCTGACCGCGGCCCTGCTTGCCGACGCACGCCGCCTCGGCGTACGCATCAGCCCGGAGCCGGTGCGCCGCATCCTGTCCTCGCAGGGGCGCGCCATGGGCGTGGCCACCGCTGCCAACAGTATCCCCGCTCCGCAGATCGTCATCGCGGCGGGCGCCTGGTCGCACCTGCTCGAGGGGCTGCCGCGCCGCCTCGCGGTGGAGCCGGTGCGTGGACAACTGCTGGCGATCGACTGGCCGGTGGGGTTCCCCGCCGCCGTCTATTATCACGGCCACGGTTACCTGCTCCCCCGCGGCAGCGAAGCGATCCTGGGCAGCACGATGGAGCACGTCGGATTCGACGGGCGCACCACCGCAGCGGGGCTGGCCGAAGTCCGTCACTCGACCGCACGTCTCTGTCCGGCGATCGCGCAATCCGCCGTGCGGCGCAGCTGGGCGGGACTGCGTCCCGTCACTCCCGATGGACTGCCGATCCTCGGCGTCGATCCGGAGGTCAGCGGCCTGTGGTATGCCACAGGACACGGCCGCAACGGCATCCTGCTCGCCGGCATCACCGGGGAGATCATCGGAGACCTGTTGGCGACGGGCACGACCGACATGGACATCACGGATATGTCGATCGATCGGTTCTCGCAGGATCAGCCGACGGCCGACAGCCGATAGCCGACAGCGATGTATCGCACCTGCGCCTTCTGCAACGCGGCCTTCGACGGCGACGGCGGGCCTTCGGGCCTCGGCGTCGGACGCCGTCTGGCATTCGACGAGTGGAAGGCCCGACTGTGGGTGGTATGTCCCAGGTG
>DATLVL010000384.1:0-4338 GCA_035577525.1 Gemmatimonadales bacterium
ACCAACCTGTCGAGCCCGCTGCACACGTGCGCGATCTACATCGGCAGCACGTCGGTGGCGCCGGCGTCGAAGGAAGGCGAGCCGAAGTGCAACTAAGCCCTCGGGCTTAGTTGGAGAACACGGAACGGCGGGGCGATCCCCCGCCGTTCTTGTTTTCCCGCCTGCTCCGTGACGTATCGGTGAAACCGTCCCTGCGCGCCGTCCTGCTCGTGCAGCTCGCCTTTCTCGCGGCGACGGCTCTGATCCTCGGCGTCGCCACGAGTATCCTCGCCTCCACCTTCGCGCCTGGCGAGGAGTTTCCCCTCGTGATGGCCATCGTCGCCGGGGACGTCGTCATCTTCATCGCCTTCGGCCACTACCTCGTCACCCGGCTCGTCCTCAAGCCGCTGGCCGAGCTGCACCGGTCGGCGGATGCGGTGATCCAGGGCAACCTCGACGCGCGCGCTCCCGCGGCCGAAACGGCGGACTTCACCCAGCTGGGCGAGCGGTTCAACCGCATGACCGATCATCTGCTGGACGCCCAGAGCCAGCTGGTACGGGCGGAGAAGCTCGCCACCGTGGGGCGTCTGGCTGCCGGCATCGCGCACGAGATCGGTAATCCGCTGGGCGGAGCCTCGACCTATCTCGAGGTGCTGCGGCGGCGTGCCGCCGAGCCGGAGGTGGTGGAGGCGCTGCGCCGCGAGCTCGACCGCATCGACAAGATCGTCCGCAGCCTGCTCGACTACGCCCGTCCCCGCGAGGAAGCCCTGCAGCCGGTGGACGTCGCCGTCGTCCTGTCGGCCGCACTGGAGCTCTTACGGGCGCAGGGCGCGCTGCACTCGACGCGTGCCGAGCTCGACATCCCCACGCCCGTGCCGCGTATCCTCGGCCGGGCGCACGAGCTGGAGCAGGCGGTCGTCAACCTGCTGCTCAACGCCGTGGACGCGGCGCCGCACGGCAGTCTGGTGCTGGGGGCGCGGCTGTGGGGCTACGCCCCGGAACGGGTGATCCCGCGACGCGCGGGGGACACGAGCGACGCGTTTTTCCCGCGCGCGCCCAGCCGCCGGCCCTCCCGCACCGAGCTCGAGTCGGGTACGCCGGGCGTGCTGATCTTCGTCGCCGACTCGGGAGCCGGCATCCCCGCCGCCGACCGCGACAAGGTGTTCGAGCCCTTCTACACGACCAAGGAGCCGGGGCGGGGGACGGGTCTCGGGCTCGCGATCGTGGCCCGCGTCGTGTTTGAGATGGGCGGCGTCGTGTGGCTGGAGCAGGCGCGGGAGGGGGGAGCGGCGTTCAAGATCTTCTTACCGGCGGAAGCATCATGACCGCCAATGCTGAATGCAGAATGTTGAATGCAGAATTGCGCGTGGTTATCTCCTGCTCGATGCGTCCTGTGACAAGTCTGCACTCTGCACTCCTTATTCTGCATTTACCATGAGCCGTGTGCTCATCGTGGACGACGAGCCGGGGCTGCGCCAGTCACTGGCGCTGCTGCTGGGCGACGCCGGGTACGAGGTCGCGACCGAGGCCGACGGCCGCCGTGCGCTCGAGCGTGCCACGGCCGAGCCGTTCGACCTGATTCTGTGCGACGTGCGCATGCCGCAGCTGTCGGGACTCGATTTCCTGCGCGGCTACAAGGGGCGCGGCGGCACCGCGCTCGTGATCATGATGAGCGCCTACGGCGGAGAAGACGCCGCCCTCCAGGCGATGCACGAGGGCGCATACGACTACGTCCCCAAGCCGTTCCGTCCCGACGAGGTCGTATTGGCTCTGCGCAAAGCCGAAGAGCGCGAGAAGCTGCGGCGCACGGTGGCCGGTATGCAGGCGCAGCTCGAGTCGCGCCCCGACCGCCGTGCCCTCGTTGCTACGAGCGCGGCGATGCTCGCCGCCCTGGACATCGTAGCGCGCGTCGCCGAGCACGCGACCACGGTCCTCGTGACAGGGGAGAGCGGCACCGGCAAGGAAGTCATCGCCCAGGCGATTCACCGCGCCAGCCCCCGTGCTCAGGCGGCGTTCATCGGCGTGAACTGCGCCGCCATCCCCGAGAACCTGCTCGAATCGGAGCTGTTCGGTCATGTGCGGGGCTCCTTCACCGGGGCGTCGGCGGACAAGCCGGGTCTGTTCGAGCAGGCCTCGGGCGGCACGCTGCTGCTCGACGAAATCGGCGAGCTGCCGCTCGGCCTGCAGGCGAAGCTGTTGCGCGCATTGCAGGAGGGAGAAATCCGGCGCGTCGGCGATCAGCGCAATCGCAAGATCGACGTGCGCGTGCTCGCGGCGACGGCGCGCGATCTCGCCGCCGAAGTGAAAGCGGGGCGGTTCCGCGAGGATCTGTTTTATCGGGTGCACGTGGTGACGATTCACCTGCCGCCGCTGCGCGAGCGGTCCGAGGACGTGGCGCCACTGGCGCAGCTCTTCGCCGCACGGCTCGCCGCGCGGTTCGGGTCCCCGGTGACGCTCGCGCCCGCCGCGCTCGCCTGGCTCGAGGCGCAGCCGTGGCCCGGCAACGTGCGCGAGCTCGAGAATGCGGTGGAGCGGGCCGCGGTCCTCTCCGGGAAGACGACACTCGAGCCGGAAGACTTCGTCGCTGCCCCGCGTTCGCGGCCGGCTGCGGCTGGTCCGCGAGAGACGACACTGACCGCCGCCGTCCTTGCGGCGGAACGGGACGCGATCGCCGCCGCGCTCGAGGCATGCGGCGGCAACCGGCGCGACGCCGCCACCCGGCTCGGTATCAGCCTGCGATCGCTGTTTTACAAGCTGCAGCGTCTGGGCCTGGAGTAGTGCAAGTTCTTGCATTTCGCGCAGCAGTTTGCACGGCCTGACAGCCCCACCGTTATTGCTAAGCTATTTGTTTCTAATATGTTATGCGCTGGCACGGAGTGTGTACTGAAGCCTCGGCAATGAGGACGGCATCCATGAATAAACGTGGCTTTTCGGCGATCGAGCTGCTCGTGGTCTTCGTGATCATCGGCATCATTGCGGCGTTCGGCATTCCGCGGGTCCGCAGCGCCGTCATCAAATCCAACGTGCGCAGCGCCAAAGCCGCGATGGGGACGCTGGTGGCGAAGGCGCGGGCGGCGGCGGTGGCGCGTGGTTGCAATGCGACGATGACGCTGACCTCGGGCACGACGGGAACGGTGTCGATTTCGGTGTGCAACGTCGCGGGCACGGGGATGCAGGTTCTGGGCGGCGTCGACTCGCTCGCGGCGCGGTTCAACGTTTCGATGACGCCGAGCACCAGCACGCTGCAGTTCGATCCGCGCGGCCTGGCGGTGAACTACGCGACTCTGGTCGTCGGGTTCTCGTCGAATTCGATCAGCGATTCGGTCATCGTCAACCAGCTGGGACAGGTGGTGCGGCAATGAAGCAGCGCAACGAAGGGGGCTTCACGATCCTCGAGATCATGATCGCCGTCGTGATCCTGATGGTGGGAGTGCTCGGGCTCGTGATGACCGCCGCGCTTACGACGCGGATGATGGGGCGGGCCAACCGCGCGCAGGCGGCGGCAGCCTATGCGTCCAAGCGGATGGAGCTGATGCGCACGGCGGCCTGCATCGTGGGCCAGCGGAATTCCGGTGTGGACACGCTGTACCGCGGTAGCTCGATGATCGCCTACAACACGTGGAACTACACCGACATGGGCAGCGGGTCCTACCGGCTGCGCGTGATCACACGGTGGGAGACGACCAAGAACCAGATGAAGTCCGACACGCTGGAGCAGGGGGTCCCATGCCGCACCTGACGCGCCGCGGCTTCTCACTGGTGGAGCTGCTGATCGCCATGGTGCTCTTGGCGATCGTGGTCACCGGGCTGTACCGCGCGCTGATGACCAACCAGCGCGTCTACCAGCAGCAGACCCAGGTGATCGGCCTGCAGCAGAACATGCGGGCCGCGGCGGCGATCCTGCCGCAGGAGCTGCGCGAGCTGGACGCGACCGAGGGCGATATCACGGCCATGACGGCGACTTCGCTGTCGGTACGTGCGCATCGCTGGACGGGCGTGATGTGCGTGCCCCCGGTGACGGGGCTGGGCGCCGGGCTCGGCTTGACCCTGGTGACCAACGTGCCGATGACGATTCGTACGCAGCCGTTCTTCGGGCGGGGGGTCAACACGGCGGTCGATTCGATCTTCGTGCGCTACGAGGGTGATGACGGCACGCGCAAGGACGACAGTTGGGTCATCGGCAGGGTGACGGGTGCCGTGACGGGCGCCGCCGCCTGTCCGCCGCTGGGCCTCACACCGCAGTCGGGGCAGGTGTTGACGGTCAGTCTGAACTTCGCCGCGAACGGCCTGGTGAATTTCCCGACCTCGATCGTGAATGGTGATCCGGTGCTCGGGTTCGAGCCGGTGACCTATTCGCTG
>DATLVL010000385.1:0-7907 GCA_035577525.1 Gemmatimonadales bacterium
TCAAGTTGTAGATCGGCACGCAGCCG
The DNA here is from genome assembly GCA_035577525.1 of Gemmatimonadales bacterium. Lineage (GTDB taxonomy): Bacteria > Gemmatimonadota > Gemmatimonadetes > Gemmatimonadales > GWC2-71-9 > DASTHG01. The sequence continues at coordinate 27 of DATLVL010000385.1, forward strand.
ACCCCCGAGAGCCAGGACTCGAGGTACTGCATCCCCACGTCGATGTTGACGCGCAGCCCCTGGAACGTGATCTCGCCCTCGGGGACGGCGAGTAAATCCGCGGCGGTGACGCGCACGTCGGCGCGCGTCATCTGCAGTTGGTGGGAAGCCGCCATCTGGGCGTCGAACACCCCCCTGGCCACCGGCACCAGCCCTGGATGCGCAACCCAGGTGCCGTCATGCCCGGCATTGACCTCCCGTAGCTTGTCCTGCGTCACCTTGGCGAGCGCGGCCGCGTTGGCCGCGGGATCGTGCTTGATCGGGATCTGCGCCGCCATCCCGCCCATGGCGTGAATGCGCCGGCGGTGGCAGGTCTGAATCAGCAGATCGACGTACGATTTGAGAAACGCCTTGTCCATCGTGACCGCGGCGCGGTCGGGGAGCACGAATCGCGGGTCGTTGCGGAATTTCTTGATGAAGCTGAAGATGTAGTCCCAGCGCCCGCAGTTCAGTCCCGCCGAGTGCTCGCGCAGCTCCCACAGGATCTCGTGCATCTCGAACGCGGCGAGGATCGTCTCGATCAACGCCGTCGCCCGGATCGTCCCACGCGGCAGCCCCAGCGCGTCCTGGGCGGCGACGAATACGTCGTTCCACAGCCGCGCCTCGAGATGGCTCTCCATCTTGGGCAGATAGAAGTAGGGGCCCGACCCCTTGCGACACAGCGCCATGGCGTTGTGGAAGAAGCAGAGCCCGAAATCGAACAACGCAGCCGAGACCGGGCGGCCGTCCACCAGCATGTGCTTTTCGACGAGGTGCCAGCCGCGTGGCCGCACCATCAGCGTCGCGGCACCGGGGGCTACGGTGTAGTGCTTCCCCTCGGGGCTGTCGTAGCTGATCGTGCCGCGGACCGCGTCGTACAGGTTCATCTGGCCGTCGATGGTCCCCGCCCAGGTGGGGGAGTGGGAGTCCTCGAAATCGGCCATGAATACGCGCGCCCCCGAGTTGAGGGCGTTGATGATCATCTTGCGATCGACGGGCCCGGTGATCTCGACGCGCCGGTCCATAAGGTCCTGCGGGATCGGCGCCACGATCCAATCGGAATCCCGCACGGTGCGCGTCTCGGGGAGAAAGTCGGGGCGCTCGCCGTCGAGCAGGCGCTGCTGCCGCGCGACCCGGGCCGCGAGGAGCTCCTGGCGGCGGTCTTCGAACGCGCGGGCCAGTCGGGCCACGAAGCTCAGTGCTTCAGGGGTGAGGATGCGGCTCGCGGCCGGAGCGTCGAGAGGATATATCTCGACCCCGGCAACGCCTGACGGCGCCCCTGGACGGCGGGCTGCGGCGGTTTGCGCCGACGCGCTGGTCATGGATGGCGAGGTGGATGGCAAGGGTCATGCCTCCTGGCTGGGGATGCACATGGAGGTACATACACGCCGCAGGATATCCGCTCTGTTGCGGTGGTGCTACAGGCCGAAGACGCGACCGTATCGAAGGAGTCGCCCGGGCGGGTTGTCGCTCCGCCTCGTCACATCGTAGCGAGCGAGCCATGTGGATGACGCGTTGTGACGCATGACACGCGCACGTAAGTGATTGTGGCGTCAAGAGCTGCGGTTCGTCGCACGGTGAGACAATAGGGCATAGCTCTTGCGCTGGAGCAGTGCAGGCCCGATTGGGCCATTCGTTTCCCTGTTCGTTCGGAGCTTCTGGCAATGGGATCGGGTCGACGCAGCAGCGGTGAGCGGCGACGCATCGAGCGGCGCGATAGTAACGAGCGCCGCCAGCAGGTGATCGACGTCCCTGTGGATCGCCGCAGCGGAATCGATCGCCGCATGACGCTCGATCGACGTTCCGGACTCGACCGCCGCCTCGTATCAGAGCGGCGCCAGAGCGTCCGACCCCCCGCACGGCAGGAAACGCAGGTCTAAGTACCGGATCGGCGGGACGAAACGCGGGCCCCCTGCGCACGGGATGCGGAGGGGGCCCGTTGTTTGGTAGCTTGTAACCCCATGTCGGTGCTCACCGGCGTCTCCCTCGTCACCGCGCTGATCGGCGCGCTGCTGGTCGCCCTGGCCGTCTGGGCCGGAAAGCGCCGCCGCCTGCTGCACAGTCTCGCGAGCGTGTTGTCGGCCCTGCTCTGTCTCGCGCTCGCGGCCCTGTTCGCCGCCGTCACGGTCGGGATTCACGGCTATCGCGCCCTCACCGCCGAAGAGGTCGCGGCGGTCGTGCAGACCGATCCCGTGGGACCGCAACACTTCCGCGCCACAGTTACGATGCCCGATGGCCGCGTGGGGCAATTCGACATCCTGGGCGACGCGCTCTACGTCGACGCCCGCATCCTCAAGTGGAAGCCGATCGTCAACATCCTGGGCCTCCAGACGGCGTATGAGCTGGATCGCGTCGGCGGCCGCTACAACGCCGTCCCCGACGAACGCCACCGGCCGCACACGGTCTTCCCGCTGGGCCAGGATCATATGGTCAACGTGTTCGGCTTCGTGCACCGGCATCCGTCCGTCCTGGCACCTTTGGTCGACGCGACGTACGGATCGGGGACATTCATCACGGTAGCGAGGCCGTCGAAGTACGAGGTGCGGGTGTCCACCACAGGTTTGCTAATTCGACCGGTGGCTGATTCCGCATCGGGGCATTAGACGCATAGTCTGCCTCTACGCGGCTCGGCGGCTTGGCGTCTACCTGATCACTCATCCCTCAAACCCCCATCCAGTCGGCGACATCTTATCACTGTGTCATTAACTCCGGCCGTTTCGTCCGACGACCGCATAGCCCTCGCTCGTGCCGGTGACGAGACCGCGTTCGAGGCCCTCTACCGCGAGCATGCGGGCCGGGTGTATGGCTTGTGCCTGCGCTTGAGCGGCGACCGCGGCAGGGCGGCGGAGCTCACGCAGGACGTGTTCGTGCGCTGCTGGGAGAAGCTGGGCACGTTCCGCGGCGAAAGCGCCTTCGGGTCGTGGCTGTATCGCCTCGCGGTGAACGTGGTGTGGATGGCGAACCGCGGCGACCGGCGGCGCGAAGACAGGGTGATGCCGGTGGCGGAGCCGGACCTGCTCGAGCGCGGCACGACGAGCGGTGCAGCGGGTCTCGCAATCGATCTCGAGCGCGCCATCGCCACGTTGCCAAAGGGAGCGCGCGAAGTGTTCGTGCTGTTCGATGTAGAAGGCTATGGCCACGAGGACATTGCCAGGATGACGGGCATCGCGGTCGGGACGTCGAAAGCGCAGCTGTTCCGGGCGCGCCGTCTCCTGCGGGAACGGTTGGAGCGATGAACGAGAAGGAGCTGCAGGACGCCGCGCGACAGCTGCCGCGGAGCATCGAGCCGCCGGAAGATCTCTGGCCGGGGATCCGGGAGAGAATCCGGCAGGGGAAGGCGGGGCAGGGCGGTGGCAGGCGGAGAAAATACCGTCTGTTCGTCTGGGTCCCGCTCGCTATGGCTGCCGGTGTTGCGGCGATCCTGCTGCTCAGGCCCCACGGCGAGACGTGGACCGTACAGCGCGTCGCCGGAGCGCCACGGGTGAACGATGCCCCACTGAGCGCGTCGGGGACGATGCGGGTCGGTCAGGTGCTCGAAACCGACGACTCCTCCCGTGCCACGATCGCGGTCGGCGGCATCGGTCGCGTGGACGTGCAGCCCGGCTCACGGGTCCGGCTGGTGCGCGCCGAGGCGACCGATCACCGGCTGGCGCTCGCGTACGGTGGGATCCACGCCAAGGTCGATGCCCCCCCGCGGCTCTTCTTCGTCGACACGCCCGCCGGCACGGCCGTCGATCTGGGCTGCGAGTACGTCCTCGAGACCGATTCAAGCGGGCGCGGCCGGCTGCACGTCACGGGCGGGTACGTCGAGTTCGCCTGGAGCGGTGCGCGCTCCGTGGTCCCCGTCGATGCCTACGCGGAGACGCGGCCCCACCGGCCGCCGGGCATCCCCTACGTCTCCGACGCCCCGGCGGGGCTCGTCGCAGCGCTCGATTCCTTCGCGTTCGCCTCGGCGGGCGCTGCCGCGGTGGGCAAGGCGTTAGGCGCTGCGCGCTCCGAGGACGCGATCTCCCTCTGGCATCTGCTCTCGCGAGTGGACGTCTCCGAGCGAGGCGCGGTCTACGACCGCCTGGCGAACCTGGTGTCGCCGCCCGCAGGCGTCACGCGCGCCGGCGCACTTGCGCTCGACCCGAAGACACTCGAGAGCTACTGGGGACGGATTGAGAGAATTCACTTCCGAATTGTGGTGTTGCGGGGAATTCGGAATGTCGATGCCCGAACCGGGAGAACCAGAGATTGAGGCGTCATCGGTTATCAGTCATCGGTAATTGACCCTTCCAGGTCAGCTACCGATGACTGACGACCGATGACGATCTTAGAACCCAGGGGTCAAGTTCAGCTCCCAATACCAGCCTTTTTGCGGCCGTTGAAACGGCTTCACGTAATCCAGCTCGGCGACGGCGAAGCCGAAGAGGTTCATGCGCAACACCGCGCCGGCGCTCGTGACCGCCTGGCGGTGGCTGAGCGAGGTCGCCTGATCGCTGTTCCAGGCAATACCGGCGTCCGCGAAAACGCCTGCCTCGATCGGCAGCGCGCCGTAATAGCCGCTTCCCAGACCAAGCACGCCGAGCAGCGGCACGCGGGCTTCCACGTTACCGAGCAGCAGCCGGCTGCCGAACAGCCGATCGAACGCGGGGCAGGTCCCCCCCGTCGACGGGCACTCCGACGCGCTGAAGGAGTTGTAGTCGTACCCACGGACCAGCGTCTGATAGCCCAGGAACAACGGGAACAGCACGCCGTTTTCGGCGTCAGGGCCGTAGCGGCCGGCGTGCGCGACGCGGGCGGCCAGCGTCAACCGGCGCACCGGCATGATGTATTTCCGGAAGTCGGCGTTCACGCCGACCATCCTCAACGACCCGATCCACGGATCGGCTTCGATCCGGTAGCGGGTGCCGAGAATCGGGCTCGTCGCTCCGAAGAAGGAGTTGTCGTAGACCAGCGCCGCCGACGCAATGCCCATATTCAAGGCAGCGGGGGACGGAGGATTCGAGTCGGTCTTGCCCAGGAACTGGAATGTGGCCCCATCGAAGTAGAGCGTCTGGATCTCGGTGCTGAACGAGATGTTCTCGTAGCCGGCGGAGAACTCCAACCGCTGCACGCGGCTCAGCGGGTAGCTCGCAAAGCCGACCGCTGAGCGCTCCGTCTGACGCACCAGCAAGGCCTGTTCGTAGTAAACCGTGCCGTTATTGAGGAACCCGGCGAAGAACCCGCCGGTGATATACGGCACCTGCTGCGCCGCGAGCCCCCAGTTGAAGCGGCGCCGCTGGTTCTGGTACGCAACGATCGCGCCGAGGTCCTGGGGAAATTTCCCGCTCGCCTGCACTCCGGTAATGAGCGTGTGATCACTCAACATGTCGCTCCACACGAGCGTGGCGCCGCCTGCGACGAACGTCCCGAACGTACTCGTTCCGACGGCGAGATACGGTTGCGACACGTAGTCGAGCGACAGGCCGGAGCGGTACGGCGTCACCCGCGTATCGCTCATCACCGGCAGCCCGGTGTGCGCGTCGGCGAGCTTCGCCTGCAGCGAATCGGGCTGCCGCGTCGTCAGCGGCAGCACATCGGCTCCGGGCCCGGGGAGCGGAGCGACCGGCTTGCCGGCCAGCGCCGTGGAATCCTTGATCGCGAACAGCTTGTAGCTGCTCGAATCGAATGCCGTGAAGACGAGCTCGCCGGTGCGCTGGGCCACGGAGATCACCGGGCTCAGCGACGTGATGCCGCTCGCGCCGACGAACAGGTTCGTCACCTGTGTCACGTTCTCCGATGCCACGTCGATGCGATAGACGTTGTCGACCCCGCCGCGATCTGAAACGAAAAAGAGACTCTTGCCGTCGACGCTCCACTGCGGGCTGATGTGTTTCGCCCCGGCGAACGCCGGCACCCGGCGGATGTTGCCCGTCGCGAGATCGAACAGCCCCAGCTGATAGGTCCCCGCCTTCAGGTCCGCAGTGTCGGTGTCGAAGCGGTCGGTGACGAAGGCGAGGGAACGGCCGTCCGGGGACCAGACCGGTTGCAGATCGGCATAGAGGTCGTTCGTGAGCCGGCGCTGCGCTCCGGTGGCGACATCATAAAGGAAGAGATCGGTCCACCCGTCGACCTGCGCCGAGAAGGCAACGGTCTTGCCGTCGGGTGACCAGGTGGTGCTGAAGATCTGTCCCAAATTGGGGAAGCGAACTTCCTTCTCGGCCTTGCCCGACTTCACGTCGAGGATCGTCAGCACGGGCCGGCCTTTCTCGACCACGCCGAACGCGAAGCGATTCCCGGTGTCGTCCCAGGATCCCGCCGAGCTGATGAAGCCGACGCTCTCGTAGTGGGGGTCAAGCGCGGTGTTGGTCAGCGTGCGCTCGACCTTGCCCGTCGCTACGTTGGCGAGGAACAGGTCGATCGAGAAGAGCCCGCGCTCCGAAAAGAAGGCGATGCGGCTGCCGTCGGGGCTGAGCGCCGGCGCCACGTTGAGCTGCGCGCGGGCTTTCTCCGAAGCGACCGGCGTGCCGAATGCCGTGGGTAACCCGGTGGTCCCTTGGAGCGGCTTATACGCGGCCCGTACGGCGTCCTGCCAGTCATGCGACAGCGAGTCGATCTTTTCTCCGGAGAGCTTCTCGAGCTCGAGCGTGGTGCTGCCGCTCCGTCCGGCGGACTTGAGCAGCATCGGCACCACCGCTTCGCCGTAGCGGCTCGTCAGATACGCCCAGAACGCCTGTCCCCAGCGATAGGGGAAGTAGCGGGGATCGTCGAGCTGCCGGATCGAGGGGATCTTGTTGCGCTGCACGGCGTCGCGCAGCCACATCGCGGTGTTGGGATCGACGGGACCGAGCGACAGATACTCCGCCATGCCTTCGATGAACCAGAGCGGCAGGCGGGTCGCGGAGGGGAGCGATCCCGAGCGTCCCGTGCCCGTGATGTCGTACTGGAAGGCGTGGACCAGCTCGTGGCCGATGACGTGATCGGTTTCCGAGAGCGGGCCCGCGAGCGGCAGCACGATACGGCGCTTCAGGGCCTCGGTGACGCCGCCGGTGCTCTCATCGAGGTCGCCCCCCACCACGTTGGTTTGCTCGAAGTGGGGGTGGCTGGCGTACAGCACGAGCGGCTGCGAGCCGCGCAGCTGGTGGCCGAGCAGCGAGGTGAAGCGCGCATACCAGCGCTCCGCCAGGCGTGCCGCCTCCGTCGCGGCTTCGCGCTCTTCCGGATAGAAGTAGACCCGGAAATGCTCGGTGCTGAGGACCTGGAACTGCAGCGTCTCGTACTGCACTTTGTTGCGCCCGAACCCCTGGGCCTGGCTCACCACCGGGATCGACAATCCCAGGGCGGTGGCTACCATCACCATCCGGCCTGCGTTCACTGTATTCACCTCTGTGTACTGCGCTGTGGAGAGTGGCGAATGCCCCCACCTGATACCACGAAGTCCCGCTTCGGTTCGGATGTTCCCCGGCCGGGGCTCTTGACGGCCTTCACTGAATCATGACCTTAACGGCTTCACTTGACCACCTACGCCAGGCGCCTCGGCCTCTTTTCCGCCTCGATGGCCGTCATCGGGGGCATCATCGGCGGCGGCATCTTTCGGACGCCCGCCTCGGTCGCCGAGCGCGTCGGCACTGCGCCACTGTTCCTTACGGCGTGGGTGCTCGGCGGGTTGGTCGCGCTCGCCGGGGCGTTCTGCTACGGTGAGCTCGGCAGCCGCCGGCCCAAAGCTGGTGGCGGCTACGTCTACCTGAGAGAAACGCTAGGGTCCCTGCCCGCGTTCCTCTACGGCTGGGCGCTGTTGTTCGTGATCGGCTCGGGTGCGATCGCCGCCGTCGCGAAAACGTTCGCCGGTTACTTCCTTTCTCTCACCGGTCTTCCCGAAAACCTTACAGTCCCCGTCGC
>DATLVL010000386.1:0-10930 GCA_035577525.1 Gemmatimonadales bacterium
TAGGCCAGGTGCGAGATGCGCGCCTCGATCACGCGGACGCCCGCCTTGGCGAGCCGATCCTGAATCTCGCCCTTCAACTTCTCGGCGATCTCCGCAGTGTGGGTGGCCAGCGCCATCTGGCCGTCCTCGTGGGCGTCGTACGGATATTGATTGGCCAGCCCGCGCAGCGCTGCCTCGCTCTGCACGTGAACGTAATTCTCGTAGTCGTCCACCTCGAACACCGACTCGGCGGTATCGACGACCTGCCAGACCACCACCGCCCCGATCTCGATCGGGTTCGACGTGTGATCGTTCACCTTGAGGTGCGCCGTCTCGAAATTGCGGACCCGCAGCGACACGCGCCGTTTGGTATACAACGGATTGGCCCAATACAACCCCGCGTCTTTGGCGGTTCCCGCGTAACGGCCGAAGAGCTGCAGCACCTTGCCGTGGTTCGGTTGAACGACGAAGAACCCGGCCCACAGGAACGCCACGAGCACGACGCCGAGCGCCCAGAGCACGATCATCACCGCTTGCGCGGCGCCGATCGCTGATACGAGCTGCCACAGGACGAACCCCGACAGCATCAGGAGCAGCACGATCATCAGCCCACCCGGCCAGACACGACCCTTCACCTCGCGAATCACATCAACCCCCACAAGAGAGAGACTAGTGCCGTTCCAACGGACCACATGACTGGTGCAGTGACGGCGTGTTGGGACGGCACTAGCAATATGATATCATATTAATAGCAGATGTCAATGACTCGCTAACCTCTTGCTCCCCAAGGAGAACGCCCTCAGGTTGGGATTCATGCTGGACGCGCTGCTCGCCACACTCGACCCGAAGCGGGGCGCCGCCTGGCACGGCGGCCCGACGCCGATGCTGGCGCTGCGCGGGGTGTCGGCGGCACAGGCGCGCTGGGTGCCGGCACGCCGGCGCCACAGCATCTGGGAGCTGGCGCTGCACATCGCGTACTGGGACTACGCGGTGCGACGCCGCCTCGATCCCGACACGCCGCGCGACTTCCCGCGCTCCCCCGCGAACTGGCCCGCGCTCCCCGAGCGGCCCGACGAGCGCGCCTGGGCGCTGGATCGGGCGCTGCTCGCCCGCGAGCACGCGGCGCTGGTCCGGGTGGTGCGGCGAGTACAGGCGTCACGCTGGAATCGCCGCCTGACGGGGCGCTGGACCACCGGCGAAACGATCGTCGGAATCGCGGCGCACGAGGTCTATCATACGGGACAGATCCAGCTGTTGAAGCGTCTCTGGCGCGGCCGCTCATGACCCCGGAGGAGTTCCGCCGCATCGGCCACAGGGTCGTAGACTGGATCGCCGATTATCGCGCCAACCTGGGCCAGCGGCCGGTGCTATCGCGCAATGCACCCGGTGACGTGCGCAGCCGGCTTCCCGCATCCCCACCCGAAGCCGGGGAATCGCTGGACGCGCTGCTGCGCGACATGGACGAGACGATCCTGCCGGGCCTCACGCACTGGCAACATCCTGCGTTCCACGCCTACTTCCCCGCCAATGCGACGCTCGCGAGCACGATCGGGGACTTTCTCTCCACGGGACTGGGTGTCATCGGGCTCAACTGGCAGGCAAGTCCCGCGCTCACGGAGCTCGAGCTGTTGATGGCGGATTGGATGCGACAGATGACGGGGCTGTCCCCGCGCTGGAGCGGCGCGATCCACGACACCGCCTCGACGGCCACGCTCGTGGCGCTCCTGTGTGCGCGTGAACGGACCACATCGTTCAGCATGGAGCGCGGCGGGCTCCAGGGAGAGCCGCATCCCCTGGTCGTCTACGCGTCCGCGGAGAGCCACAGCTCGGTGCTCAAGGCCGCGCTGCTTGCGGGATTCGGCCGCGAACGCGTGCGCGCGATCCCCGTCGACGGGACGTTCGCGCTCGACGCGCTGGCGCTGCGCACGTCGCTGGCAAGAGACACCGCGCAGGGTCTCGTCCCCTGCGCTCTCGTCGCCACGACGGGGACGACGGGCTCGACGGCACTCGATCCGGTGGAAGCGATGGCCGAGCTCGCGGGAGAGTACGGCTGCTGGCTGCACCTCGACGCGGCAATGGCGGGTTCGGCGATGATCCTGCCGGAGTGCCGCTGGATGTGGACGGGAGTCGAGCGCGCCGACTCGATCGTGCTGAACCCGCACAAGTGGCTCGGCGCGGTGTTCGACTCCTCCCTCTACTATGTACGGGACATCGAGCATTTGGTGCGGGTGATGTCCACGAACCCGAGCTACCTGCGCACCACGGCCGACGAAAAGGCGGTGAATCTGCGGGACTGGAACATCCCCCTGGGCCGCCGCTTTCGGGCCTTGAAGCTCTGGGCGTTGATCCGGTCCGAGGGCGTGTCGGGACTGCAGGGACGGCTGCGCCGCGATCTCGAAAACGCCGCCTGGCTCGCCGGACAGGTCGATGCCACGGGCGAGTGGGAACGAATCGCACCCGTGCCGTTACAAACGGTGTGCGTACGGCATCATCCCAAGGGCCTCGAGGGCGAGGCGCTCGACCGGCACACCCTCGCCTGGCTCGAGCGGCTCAACCGTTCGGGTGACGCATTCCTGAACGCCACGGTCTTGGGAGGACGCTGGACGGTGCGCGTGTCGATCGGCGCGGAAACGACCGAGCGCTCGCATGTCGCAGCGCTATGGGAACGGATGCAGGCGGTGGCCCGTGAGGCGGAGGCAACATGAGAGTGACGATTACGGCGGTAACAATGCTCCTGCTGCCGGCCGGACTGCCGGCACAGCAAGCGGTTTGGGATTCGGTGGGACGCGTCCTGCAATCCTCGCCGGTGCCTGCGGCGGGCTACACGCGTTTCAATTTCCCACGCCGCGACTTGACGCTGAAGATGGGTGACAATGCCGTGTCGCGGCTGGCGCTCGGCGCCTGGGCCGGGTTCACGGGCAATGGGAAGCAGGCGATGGTCATGGGCGATCTCGTCGTCACGCTCGCCGAGCTGCTGCCCGTAGAGGCGGCGATCGACTCGCAACATCTCGCGGTGCTCGGCGTCCACAATCATCTCACGGGCGAGTCGCCGACGATCATGTACGTCCATTTCCACGGGACCGGGCCCGCCGTCGACCTGGCGCGCCGGCTCGATCGCGTGCTCGCGAAAACGGCCACACCGCGTGGCGTGGCTGGACCCTCCTCGGCCGCGGTGACGATCGACACCGCCCTGGTCTTCTCCACGCTGGGCGCGAAGGGTACGGCGAGTGGAGCCGTGGCGCAGCTCGGGTTCGTGTTGATCAAAGGGAACGTCGTGATGCGCGGCGATACGATCCCTCAGGCGTTGGCGGCGGGGAGTCCCGTCAACCTGCAGGCGATCGCGGCCGACCGCTATGTGGCGACCGGAGATTTCGCGGTGTACCAGGATCGCGTCCAACCGGTCATCAGTGCGCTCACCGAACACGGGATCACGGCGACGGCAGTGCACAATCACCTGCAAAGTGAAAACCCGCCGATCTACTTCATTCACTTCTGGGCCGATGGCGCCCCGTCAGACGTGCTGGCGGGGATCAAGGCGGCGCTCGACGCGGGAAAGGCGCCGTAGCGGAAACGAGAAACCGGGTCACGTCACTGCGACGGGACCCGGTTTTCGTTTCACGGAGCTGCGGACCTTACGGGCGGCGCCCGCCTCTCATCATGTCGCCCATGTTCTTCTCGGTGTAGCCGGGCGGCGGCGCGAACACGGCGGCCGGCGGCATGCCCCGTTCCACCGCGGTGACTTCGATCGAGCCCTTGGGCTTGCCGTCTTCGAAGCTCGTGGCTTTGAGGATCCCGTAGCCTTGCTGGAGCATCTGACCGACCTGCCCCATGCGGCCGAGCCGGTCCTGAATCCCCCGGCGCTCCTGCTGCCGCATCCCCCCCATCATCCCGCCGAATGGGTTCATGTTGAGCAACCCCATCCCCACGCCTTTCGCGAGGCACACGTCGCCCGACGTGTGTTTGTCGTCGTTCCCGACGTAGTGAAACACCTGGCAGGAAATGCCCGCGACGACCGAGGTGCCCCCCGGAGTGATCGTGGCTTTCGGCTCGTTGGAATCGCCCGCACCCGAATCCGCCCCATGGCGCTTCATCATGCCCGCCATGCCCGACATCATGCCCGCCATCCCCTGCATCATTTCCTTGGTGATCACGAAGTAGCTCTTGTCCTCGCTGCTGACGAAGGTCGTGGTCCCCGCGGCCGAATCGACGATCAACTGGCCGGCCTTGCCGTCCTCGCCCGTAAACTGAACGGCGTAGTGACCCGGTTTCGTCGCGATCGTCATGTTGTTCGTCTTGCCGTTCTCGTCGTGAATCGTGTAGTGCGCGGTCCCGGCGAAGGCTTGGGCTGAAGCCTGCCGGACCGCGCCCAGCGTCATCCCGATCGCGCAGAGACCCGCGATTGCTGCACGTCGCATCGCTTCCCCCTTACGTTGGTATTCGCGGACGCTACACTCATCTATTGTGCAACAGACGGCGTTTCCTCCCACCACTGAGCTGCACGCCGCGGCGCTACTGGCGGCGATCACGCTGGGTCTCGCTCTCGTCTGCGGGTTACTCTACACCCGTTACCGCAAACCGTATCTCGGTTGGTGGGCAGTCGCCTGGGTCCTGTATCTCCTGCGCGTCGGCGCAATCGCGAGCTTCCTCGCCACCCACCAATGGTTCTGGCTGTACTGGCATCAGGTGTTGACCGGCTGGGTCACGCTGGCGCTGCTGTGGGCCGCACTGGTGTTCTCCTATCAGCTCGAGTGGCGTACCCGCTATGCGCTGGTGCTGCTGTTCCCGCCGGTATGGTCCTACGTCGCAATTTATCAACTCGATAACTTCCTGCTGGCCTCGGGACTAGCGGTCCTGTTTCTCAGTCTCGTCACGCTGTGGACCGGTTGGGCCTTTTTCCGGTATTACCGTCGCATTCGTGCCACAGGGGCGGCGCTGTTGTCCGGTGCCTTCTTGCTCTGGGGTCTGCACCACCTCGACTATCCGTTCCTCCGCGCACGCGGCGCCTGGAGCCCATGGGGCTACTATCTCGACAGCCTGTTCCTTTTCGCAACCGGGTGCGGGATTCTCGTGCTGGTGCAGGATGAGCTGCGCCGCGGCGTCGCAGCCCTGTCGGCGCTCTCGGGAGATCTGCAGGCGCGCGGGGACGTGAGCGACGCACTGGGCACGCTGCTCGCCCGGCCACTCGCGCTCCCCGCGGTTCGCGGCAGCGCCATGATCGCGCCCGACGGCGACACGCTGCGCTGCCTCGCGGGCGCCGGCGCCTGCGCCGGTTGGGACACGACACCGTTGCCGCCGCGCGCGGCCCGCGCCGCCCGTGACGCCATCGCGTCGGGCCATCCCGCCGTGGTGCGCGACTGGCCCGATCCGCGCGATGCCCGGCGCGGGTTCCCCTATGCGGCGCTGCTCCCGATATGGCGTGGGGAGCACGTGACTGCCGCCCTGCTGCTGGTCGGCGATGCCCGCGATCCCTTCACCGCGCTCGACGAGACGTTCCTGCGCGCGCTGGGCAGCCAGATCGGCGCGGCACTGGAGCACGCCGATCTTTACCGGCGCCTCGCCGCGCGCACCGCCGAGCTGGCGCGGGTCTCGACGGGCATCGTGGAGCAACAGGAGACCGAACGGCGCCGCCTCTCGCTCGAGCTGCACGATGAAACCGCGCAGGTGCTCGCCGCGGTGCGGCTGCAGCTCGGCCTCCTCGCCGAGCAGCTGGAGCCGGCTCTCGCCGCACGCGTCGCACAGACGATGGAGCTGATCGACACCGGCATCCGGGGCGTGCGCAAGGTCACCGAGCAGCTGCGGCCCTCACTGCTCGACGACCTGGGCCTCGTCCCCGCGCTGCGCTCCCTCACCGACGCGTTCGCGGATCGCGCCGCCCTCGCCGTCACGTTCGACGCCCCCGACGAGCTGCCGCCGCTGGCGCAGGACGTCGAGCTGGCCCTGTTTCGCGCGGCCCAGGAGGGCCTGGCGAACATCGCGCGCCACGCCGCGGCCCACGCCGTTGCCGTACGCCTCGCGAACGGGAACGGCGAGCTCACTCTTGAGGTATCGGACGACGGCCGCGGACTTCCCGCGGGATTCGATGCGCCGCGCGACGGGCATATGGGGCTCGCCGGAATCCGCGAGCGCATCGGCGCGCTGGGTGGAACGACGCGCATCAGCGGCGCTCTCGGCGCCGGCGTCCTCTTGCGTGTGACCATTCCAGTGCAGCGCCCGAGGCCCACGTGAAGGCACCACTCAAGGTTCTCGTAGTGGACGATCACTCCGTCGTACGCGAGGGGTTGCGCCGCGTGCTCGAGGAGGGCTCCGGCGGAGACCTGCGCGTCGTGGCGGAGGCGGCCAACGGCGCCGAAGCGGTCGAGCGCGCGGTCCGGGACAAGCCCGACGTCGTGCTGCTCGATCTCACGATGCCGGGTCCCGGTGGGAGCGGCCTCGCCGTGGTCCGCACCCTGCGCGACCGCGCCCCCGACGCGCGGGTGTTGATCCTCAGCGTGCACGACGACCGGGAATATGTGCTCGAGAGCGTGCGTGCCGGCGCCCATGGCTATCTCCGCAAGGATTCGAGCCCCGCCGAGATCCGCCAGGCGATTCACGCCGTCTGTGCCGGCGATTCCTTCTTTAGTCCACCGGTGGCGCGCCACCTCGCAGCGGCAGTCCAGGACGCCAGCCAGCCTCCCGCCGGGAGCCTCGCCGCCCTCACCGCCCGGGAACGGGATGTGCTGGTCGGGGTGGCCAGCGGCCGCACCAACCGCGAGACGGCCGCCGCGCTGGGGATCAGCGTGAGGACAGTGGAGACGCACCGGAACAGCCTGATGCGCAAACTGGGCATCCACACTGTCGCCGAACTGACCCGGTTCGCCCTTGAGCACCGTCTCATCGCGGACCGCGCGGCAGATTCGTGACCTGGCACGCCGATCGAGTCGTGCTTCGGATGCAACTACGACTGAGGATTGCACGCAACACCTGTACGGGGACGGAGAGCTAGACTCTCGCCCGCCCGCAGGCAGATTTCCGAACATGGAAGACGTCCGCCAATCCGATGCTCCCGCTCCGACGACTCCGGCGCCACGCCGGTCGCGCAGCGGACCGGTAGTCCAACCGCGACTCGTCGAGCTCGGCGAAGGAAGCAGGCGGCCGCTGCGATTCAGTCTCGAAGGCAAGACCGCCATCGTCACCGGCGCCGGGCTCGGCATCGGGCGCAGCATCGCGTGGATCCTGGCGGAGCATTGCGCCAAGGTGATGGTGCTCGACCTGGACGGCGGACCGGCGGAAGAAGCCGCCGCGGGAATTCGCGCGTCGGGGGGCGCGGCGCACGCGTTCGTCTGCGACGTCACCGACGAGGCGCAGGTGCGCCGCACGTTCGATGCGATCGCGGCCGACCACGGCGGCATCCAGCTGCTGGTCAACAACGCCGGCGTCACGCACGTCGGAACCGTGGAATCGACGACGTCCGAAACGCTCGACCGGCTCTATCGCGTGAACGTGCGCGGCATGTTCCACTGCCTGCAGGCGGCGATCAAGCACATGATCGCCGCCGGCGGCGGCGCGATCGTCAACATGGGTGCGATCGCGTCGCTCGTCGGCGAAGAAGAGCGCTTCGCCTACGGCATGTCGAAGGGCGCCGTGCTCGCGATGACGAAATCGGTGGCGGTCGACTACGTGAAGCGCGGCATCCGCTGCAACTGCGTCTGCCCGTCCCGCATTCACACGCCGTTCGTAGACGGCTTCCTGGCGCGCAACTATCCCGGGCGCGAGGCCGAGATGTTCGCCAAGCTATCGGCCTACCAGCCGATGGGACGGATGGGGAAGCCGGTGGAAGTCGCGGCGCTGGTGCTCTACCTGCTCAGCGACGAAGCCGCGTTCGTCACCGGTCAGGCGGTCCCGCTCGACGGCGGCGTGCTGCGGTAAAGCAGCAGCCGGTAGGATTTGTACTTCTTGAAATTTTCGCCGTTGCGCCGACCGCTGAAGTGCTTGTCCTCGTAGCGCTTCATGCCCTTCTTGAATTTCCACTTCACGAATTTCATCACCCAGGGGTATTTCGCCTCGAGCCGCGAGAGGATCAGCTGGTAGGCCGGCTGGATCGCCTCGCGGTAGGCTGCGTCGAGCAGGTCGAACGTCGGCGCGATGCCGTCGGTCATGTCGAGGTCCTTCAGAGGGGCGAGCGGAAAGCGGGCGACGGTGTCGCGGAAGCGTGGCAGCTCGTGCCCACCGCCGATCGGGCTCTTCCCCTCCGCGGGAACGCGGAAAATATCGGTAATCAGGACGTAGCCGCCCGGGTTCAGCAAGGAGAGCGCCTTGGTGAACGCCTCCTCGAGCGGGATGAAGAGCAAGCTCTCGCTGAAGAGCACGAGGTCGTAGCGGCGGTCGGTCTGCAGGTCCTGAAAGCGCGTTTCGAAGATGTCGCCGCGGCCGTGCAGCACCTGTTTGGCGACATCCGTGAGCACGCCGTTGGGGGAGACGCAGTCGACGCTGAACCCGCGGTCGAGCAGCTTGCGCGCCGTGTTCCCCGCCCCGCACCCCACGTCCAGCACCGAGCGCACGCCGGCCGGGATGTGCGACATCAAGAAGTCGGTGTAGTTCGCCTGCGCCTGCGCCAGGTTCTGCGGCTCGGGAGCCAGCCCGGCGGGCCAGTACCCGTAATGCAAATCCTGCATGCGCAGAAAGTGGTGCCCGATTACGAAGCCCAGGGCAAGCCCGAATTCGCTGGACGGCAGATTGCCGTTGGTGGGAATCGTGGGCAAGGGAACTTGCGTTGCAGCGGGGGCGACGGCCGTACATCCTCCTGGTTGCCCCAAACCTACCCGGCTTGCCGGACGGCGCGAAAGGCGCTTGCCTTAATCCACATGCGCACCTCCAGGCTCACCGTTCCAGCCGCCGCGATGCTCGCCGGTCCCGCGACCGCCGCCGCCCGGCACGCCACGCCGGTCCCCGACGCCCAAGCGCCGCAGGCTGATGGCTGACAGCTATGTGTCCCGCCTCATCGCGCACCTCGCCTGGGCCGACGATCGTGTGTTGGCGTCGTTGCGCAGCGCCACGAGCCCCGACCCCTCCTGCCGCGAGCTGTTCGCGCACGTACTCGCTGCCGAGCACGTGTGGCTGGCGCGTTTGAAGGGGGAGACGCCGACGCAGGCGGTGTGGCCCGATCTGTCGCTGCAACAGTGCGCGGCGCTCGTCCAGGCAAACCAACGCGCCCTCGCGGGTTACGTGGATGCGCTGACCCCGGAGAGCCTGTCGCGCGGCGTCACATATGTGAACAGCGCCGGGCGTCAATTCACGTCGAGCATCGAAGACATCCTGCTGCACATCGCACTGCACGGCTCGTATCATCGAGGACAGATTGCATGGGCGTTGCGCAGGGGCGGCAGCGTACCGATGGCGACCGACTATATCGCATTCGTGCGTGGCGCACCGGCCGCCACGCGCCAGTAGCACCGCGCCGGGAACCAGCGACCAGGAGCACCAGCATGGGAAAAGGCGATCAGCGGAGCCGACGCGGCAAGATCTTTCGCGGCACCTACGGCAAGACGAGGCTCAAGAAAAAGCGCCGCCCGGCGAAACAACCGACGACGCCGCAAAGCTGAAACGCTCGCGAAGGATTCGTGGAATCACGCGTTCACATTGTTGCGCAAGTGAGGATGCACCGATGACGTCGACCGTCCGTCTGGCCGGACTGCTGACCCTAATCACCGCGACCACCGCCACCGCTCAGGTGTCGACGCGCTGGCCGCAACACGCGCTGGACCGGCCGCAGCCGCGCATCGTCGGCCCCGCGCCGGTGGACCGACCCGATGCTCCTCCGACCGATGCCGTCGTGTTGTTCGACGGCGACGACCTGTCGCAGTGGGCGGGCGATTCGGGGCAGGCCGCACCCTGGAAGGTGGAGAACGGGTACGTCGAAGTCGTGCCGGGCAGCGGCTTCATTCATACGCGGCGCGGCTTCGGCGACTGCCAGCTGCACATCGAGTGGCAGACGCCGCTGCCGCCGAAAGGCGAGGGCCAGGAGCGCGGCAACAGCGGCGTCTTTCTGATGGGGCGCTACGAGGTGCAGGTGCTCGACTCCTACGACAACAAGACCTACCCCGACGGCCAGGCGGCGGCGGTGTACGGCCAATCTCCACCCCTCGTGAACGCGACCCGGCCACCCGGTGAATGGCAGAGCTACGACATCGTGTTCCACCGACCCCGTTTCGATGGCAGAGGACGTGCGACGAAGCCGGCGCGCGTCACCGTCTTTCACAATGGAGTGCTGGTGCAGGACAACTTCGAGCTGTCGGGACCGACGGCTCATCAGGAGCGCCCGCCGTATACCGTACATCCCGACTCGCTGCCGCTCGCGCTGCAGGACCACGGCAATCCGATCAGGTACCGGAACATCTGGATCCGACCCCTGAGCGACCAGACGCCATAAACTGCAGACGCCGAGCCGCCGAGCCGCACAGTGGACGCCGAGGAGCGAGTTGCCCAGGAGTCTGAGACATGAATTTGACGGTTGGACAAAAAGCTCAACGATCTCTTGAGCTCACGGCTCATCACGTCGCGACGTACTCCGAACTCTCAGGCGATCGCAATCCGCTGCACTTTGACGAGGCCTTCGCGCAAGCGACCGGGAAACTCAGCGGGTTGATCGTCCAGGGCGGGCTGACAACAGGTCTGCTGCACGCTCTTGTCGCCATGGACTTGCCAGGTCCCGGAAGCGTCTTCTTGAGTCAGAACTGGAAGTTCACGGCGCCCGTCTACATCGGCGACACAATCACGGCGGAGGCCGAGGTGCTGAGCATTCACGCAACGAAGCCGGTGTGCCAGCTGCGCGTGCGCGTGACCCGCCAAACAGGGGAGACCGTTCTCGAGGGGGAAGCGTGGTGTTACCGATTCGATCGGACGCCAGTTCGGACCTGACGCCTCAATCCTTGGCGTCCACTCGGCGGCTCAGCGACTTGGCGTCTTCCTGTGCGTC
>DATLVL010000387.1:0-5236 GCA_035577525.1 Gemmatimonadales bacterium
GGCCCGCGCGAACGGTGACGACGTATCGCTACAGCGATGACAGCATGCAGGTTGAGACCCGGCGGGACTCCTCGACCAGACGGCAGAGCACCGGTGTCCACGGCCGGCCCCTGCCCTTTGCACCGGACGTCCTCGGACCCTGGGAGGTCGCTCTGCGGGGCGCACTCGCTGCCGGCACGGGCGATCCGCAGCTGTCGCTGTTTACCGGCAGCGAGACGATCCGCTACACCGTGCATCGACTCGGTGCGGACTCGCTGCATCTGGCGATCGAGAATGGTGACTTTGGGCCATTGGTCGCGCGGATGGACGTCGCCGGCCGGTTGCAGTCGCTCGACCTCCGCGCCACGACCGACAAGTTCCTGGCCGAGCGGGTCGGTGCCATCGACATCGACAGCATGACCGCCGTCTTCGCCGCCCGAGAGATGGCGGGCAAGGGACTGGGCAACCTGTCCCCCCGGGACACCGCGCGCGCGACCGTCGGCGGCGCCCACGTCCAGATCGACTACGGACGTCCGATGCGGCGCGGCCGCACCATTTTCGGCAACGTCGTCCCGTGGGACACGGTATGGCGCACCGGCGCCAATCAGGCGACGCAGCTCATCACGGACAAGGATCTCGTGATCGGTGGAACGACCGTGCCGGCCGGGACCTACAGTCTCTTCACCATCCCGTCACCGAAGGGATGGCAGCTGATCATCAATAAGCAGCACGGGCAGTGGGGCACGGACTACGACGCCAAGCAGGACCTGGCAAGGATTCCGATGGTGACACACGAGCTCGCCATGCCGGTCGAGCGGTTCTCCATTGCGACGCGTCGCAGTGCCGGAGGCTCCGAACTCGCAATCTCCTGGGACCGCACGCAAGCGAGCGTCGAAGTCAAAGGTCGCTGAGGTACCTTTATCCCCGTGCCTGCACTTGCGACGCGATTCCTCGTAGCCGATGACGACCCTTCCGTCCTCGAGGCCCTCCGGCTTCTTCTGAAAGGCGAAGGCTATCAGGTCGAGACCGCCACCTCGCCCGGCGGTGTGCTCTCCGCCGTCGAGACGCGCGACTTCGACGCGCTGCTGATGGACATGAACTACACGCGCGACACCACCGGAGGGATCGAGGGACTCGACCTGCTGTCGCGCCTTCAGAGCCTCGACGCCACGCTCCCCGTGCTCGTGATGACGGCCTGGGGTTCGATCGAAGGGGCCGTCGAAGCGATGCGCCGCGGCGCGCGCGATTACATCGAAAAGCCGTGGGACAACGCGCGTCTCTTGCAGCAGCTGCGTACCCAGATCGAGCTGGGCCGCGCCATCCGCACGAGCCAGCGGCTCGAGAGCGAGAACCGCTCGCTGCGCCGCGACGGCTCTCCCGAGCTGATCGCCACGTCACCCGCGATGCAACCGGTGCTGCGCCTGATGGAGCGGGTCGGTCCCTCCGACGCCAACGCCCTGATCACCGGCGAGCACGGCACCGGCAAAGAGGTCGTCGCCCGCTGGCTGCACACCGCCTCGGCGCGCGCCGGCCGCACCCTCGTCACCGTCAACCTCGGCGGGCTCGCCGAAGGGGTATTCGAAAGCGAGCTGTTCGGCCACAACAAGGGTGCCTTCACCGACGCCAAGACCGACCGCATCGGCCGCTTCGAAGTCGCCGACGGCGGCACACTGTTCCTCGACGAGATCGCGAACCTCACCCTGTCACAGCAGGCGAAGCTGTTGCGCGTGCTGCAGACCGGGGAGCTCGAGCGCGTCGGCTCGTCGAAGACGCGTAAAGTCGATGTCCGCGTGCTCTCGGCAACCAATGCCGATATCGCGGGCGAAGTCTCGGCCGGGAGGTTTCGAGAGGACCTGCTGTTCCGGATCAACACGATCGAGATCCGGCTGCCGCCGCTGCGCGAGCGGCGCGACGACGTCCCGCTCCTCGCCGCGCACTTCCTCAAGGAGTACGCGACCCGCTATCGCAAGCCGCTCAACAGATTCCACGCCGACGCCATGCGCGCGCTGCTCGGCTACGGGTGGCCCGGCAACGTGCGCGAGCTGGCGCATGCCATCGAGCGCGCCGTGCTGCTCGCCGAGGGCGACACGGTGCGGACGGTCGACCTCAACCTGCGGCCACCGGGTGACGCTCCGGCGCGCCTCGAAGACATGAGCCTCGAGGAGGTGGAGCGGGTGCTGATCCACAAAGCGCTCGCCCGCGCCGGCGGTAACGTGAGCACCGCGGCCAAGGCGCTGGGGCTGTCCCGCAGCGCTCTCTACCGGCGCCTCGAGCGCCACGGTCTCTGAAGAAGAAGCGGCCGCTCGCGCACGAGTCGTACGTCACACGCCTGGCCCTGCTGGGCGGGCTTCCGGCCGTCATCCTCGCGCTGTGGCTGCTGTTCGCCGGCGATTCGAGCGACCGCGTGCGCTGGACGTTCGGCGTCCTCATTGTCCTGTGCTGGCTGCTGTTCGCGCTCGCCCTGCGCGAGCGGGTGGTCCGGCCGCTGCAGACGCTCTCCAACATGCTCGCCGCGTTGCGCGAGCAGGACTACTCGCTGCGCGCCCGCCGCCCCAACACCGAGGACGCGCTCGGGCTCGTGATGCTCGAGCTCAACATCCTCACCGACGAGCTGAAAGAGCGCCGCCTCGGCGCCCTCGAGGCGACGGCACTGTTGCAGCGCGTCATGGGGGAGATCGACGTGGCGGTGTTCGCCTTCGACGAAGACGCGGCGCTGCGTCTCGTCAACGCGAGCGGCGAGCGCCTCCTTGGCCAGGGCGCGGAGCGGCTCCTCGGGCGGACGGCCACGGAGCTGGGCCTCGGCGAGTGCTTGAAGGGCGACGCGCCGCGCGTGATCAACCTCGCCTTCCCCGCCTCGAGCGGCCGCTGGGAAGTGCGCCGCGGCGCCTTCCGCCAGGGCGGCCGGCCGCACCAATTCGTCGTGCTCGCCGACGTGAGCCGCGCGCTGCGCGAAGAGGAGCGCCGCGCCTGGCAGCGGCTGATCCGGGTGCTCGGCCACGAGATCAACAACTCGCTCACGCCGATCAAATCGGTGGCCCAGCAGCTGCAGCAGCTCGTCTCGGGCAACGGCTCGAGCGAGCTGTCACGCGAGGACCTGGACAAGGGACTCGAGCTGATCGCGAAGCGCTCGGAGTCGCTGACCCGGTTTCTATCGTCGTACGCGCGGCTCGCGCGCCTGCCGCCTCCCAAGATCGGCAAGGTCGACGTCCCCACCTGGGTGCAGCGCGTGGCCCGGCTCGAGACGCGCGTCCCCGTCGCGGTCACTCCTGGCCCCGCCGCCACGCTGCGCGCCGACGGTGACCAGCTCGATCAGCTGCTGATCAACCTGATCACGAACGCCGCCGATGCCGCGCTCACCACAGGCGGCGGTGTCCGGGTCCATTGGGGGCCGGCGCTGGGGTCACAGGAATTCGAGGTCGCGGTGGAAGACGACGGGCCTGGGCTTCCCGAGACGTCGAACCTGTTCGTGCCGTTCTTTACGACGAAACCGACGGGATCAGGGATCGGGCTGGTGCTGTCACGGCAGATTGCCGAAGCTCACGGAGGCACGCTGACGATAGCCAATCGCGCCGACGGCGCGCACGGGTGCGTGGCGCGACTGCAGCTGCCATCCGGATAGGCAGTGTCTTACTCCAGCTCCCCCCGGTGTTTGGGTTTCCGCTGGTAAGCCTTTTTCGAGCGATGCACCTTGTGCGACGGAACCTTGAGGCGCCGCTTGACGGGCGCGTTGGGATTCGGCACCCGAACCGTCATCTTGTCCTTCCTGGTGCGGCTCATCCCGCAATCCGCTGACGAATCTGCTTGGCGTGATGCCGTGCATGGCGCAGATGGAATTCCATCCACTCGGGGAGCGTGAGATCCCCCAACCGTGGGTGTTTCACGAACAGGTCGCGTGCGCGCGCCGGCAGGAGCAGCTTCCCAATCTCCTGAATCCGCTCGAACCCTTTGCGGAAGTGTTCTTCCGCGACGTGGCGCTCGATCTTTTCCGGCGGAACCGACCGCTCCGGTGCCTGCATGAACGGCGGGAAGAACCCCAGATCCAGCACCAGAACCTTCGCGATGCGCTCGCGCAGCTTCAGCGGGCGCCGCAGCATCGGGTCACGGGCGCGGCGATCCTCGAATCCCGCCGCGCTCCACTGCAGCCCCAATGCGAGGTGCTCCACGATCTGCGCCGAGGTCCAATGGCCTGCGGGCGCGCGGTACCAGTCGGCGTCGGGCCGCGTTGCAAGCGGACCCAGGACGATCTCGGGGAGATCGGAGAATTGCTTCATCGCTCCTCCATGAACAGCCGCCGCATCCGGTCTCCGTCCGCGATGAACTGATCCAACTCATCGGGCACGGGGAGCCGCCCGGTGCGCCACCACAGCAACCGGTTCCCCGCCCCGGCGAGGTGATGCCGCTCGCTGCGCCCGTCCGGTCCCGCGGCGTTGAGATACGCCCGCCGACGAGCGGTGAACAGCGCCCGCACGCCCGCCTCGTCGTCACCTTGCAGCTCGTACCCCCGCGAGAACTCCTCGTCCCCTTCGAAATCGAAGTCCTGTTTGCCGAAACGCTGCGCCAACCGATTCCAGAACCCCTCCGGGACACAGGAGAAACGCGGCAGGCTCACGTCCGGCGCCTGCCACAGCATCATGGCGAGCGGGTTGCGGTGGCTGCTTTTGCCGCCGCCCGTGACGTAGACATACTCGAACGCCGTGAACGGCTTGCCGCCAACCTGGCCGGTGATCGTGCAACCCCAGCTGCGGCTGCGGCCGCGCTGGAAGATCGGGAATTCCTCCGCCAGCGCCTGCTCGGCGCCGCGGCGTTTGCGCTCGAACTGGTAGCCGCGCTGCTCGCTGTACTGCTGCAGCGCGTCGCGGCGCCGCCTGTCGGCGACCGCGAGCGCACCGACGATCCCTGCCGGGATGGCGACGGCGACGGCGATGATGGCCGCGGGTGGAATCACACGCCCGGACGAAAAACCGATAGTTTGTGTGCGACCCGCATGCCCGGATTCTAGAGGTGAACTTCCTGCGTCGCCACCCGCTGGCCCTCACCGTGACGATTCTGGTGATCGCCGGCGCGTTCGCCCCCTTCCCCGCCGTCGTCGACGCCGTCACCGGCGCCCCCGCGGGCGACGCCGACCTGGCACGGCCGGCGTTATACGTGATCTTCGCGCCGATCTCGAATCTGCTCGACGCGGTGACGTTCCTCAGCATGACACGCGCGATCTGGTTCCTCGTCTCCTGGGTCGTCGTGCTGGGCGGCCTCGGGTTCC
>DATLVL010000388.1:0-8540 GCA_035577525.1 Gemmatimonadales bacterium
CGGCCAGCATCTCGTACAGCACCGACGCAAGCGAGTACACGTCCGAGCGCGCGTCGATGCCGCGGTCTCCCGTCGCCTGCTCGGGGCTCATGTACTGCGGCGTACCGAGTGAGAGGCCCGTCTGGGTGAGGCGGTTCCCTCCAGCCTCCTTTACGGCGAGGGCGATGCCGAAGTCGGTCAGCATCGCCTCGCCTTCCTGGAGCAGGATGTTTTCGGGCTTGATGTCGCGGTGCACCAGGCCCTGGCGGTGGGCGTAGTCGAGTGCGCTCGCCACCTGGCGCGTGATCGCCAGGGCCTCTTCGAGCCCGAGTTGTTGCTCGCGCTCCAGCTTCTGGCGCAGCGTTTCGCCGCGGACGAAGGGGAGCACGTAATAGAGCAGGCCGTCGGCGTCGCCCGAGTCGATCAAGGTGAGGATGTGGGGGTGGTCGAGCCGGGCGGAGATCTTGATCTCGGCGAGGAAGCGTTCCGAGCCGAGCACGGCGCCCAGCTCGGGGCGCAGCACCTTCAGTGCGACGTCGCGTTCGAGTTTCTTGTCGTGGGCGAGGTAGACGACGGCCATGCCGCCCTGCCCCAGCTCGCGTTGGATGACGTAGCGGTCGCTCAGAGCGGCCGTGAAGCGGAGGGGCTCAGGCACGCCGGAAAATCACCTCGTTCCACCGCTGTCCGCAACGGCGTGCCACTGTGCCGTGAGCCCCAGCTCCTCGACCCACCGCTGCAGATAGGCCTCATCCAGCTCATCCGTGTGCAACCGCAGGAGTCTGGCGACGTCCTCGAGTTGGCGTGCCGAAGCGCCGAGCTTGGCCCATTCGAGCTTCGAGAGTATGACGTCTTCGAGGCTCGCGACCCACAGGGGGCTCCCCTCGTACTCGGCCCGCCGCCGGCGCTGAAACTCGGCGTGACTGAACGCCCGTTCTTTGCGCACGATCAGATCGGCTTTCCATCCTGTCGTGGTATCGACGATGTTGAACGCGGTGCGACTGGCCAGCGCTTCCCGTGCGGCATCGCCCGAGACGTAGAAGCCCGGGCGCTGCAACGCATGAACCAGAGCGAGCAATTGCTGCGCGGTGGGATCAATCACGACATCGATGTCCATCGTGGACCGGCCAGCCCCGTGATAGGCCGCCGCCAGCGATCCCGTGAGCATGAAGGGCACACCTGCCGCATCGAGCGCGGTCACGACCGCGCGCAGCATCGCCGCCGCCGTCACCGGGACGTGGCAGCCCCAGATCCTGTCAGGAGCTGGAAGAGCTCGTATTCGGAGCGGTCGGGGTGTCGCTGCCGCAGTCCGGCAAGGGCGATGGCGCGAACGGATTCGCTGAAGGCGAGCGCCTGCGCCAATCGCTCTATCGGATCGATCTGCCGGATGGCGTCCATTTGCACGCGCAACGCGTCAGTAGTGGTGTCGCCCATTCCCAGCCGCCTGCGATGATCCTGAAGGAGAATTCCCTGGCCGGGGTAAGTCTATCTCGGGGCGCCGAGTGTAGCGAGGCTGGGCAGCGCGATGTTGCAGCCGCCTGCCCTCCCGGCTAAAATTCCCGGTCCCTGCCCCTTGGTGTAACTGGCAACACGCCTGACTCTGGATCAGGAGAGTCCTGGTTCGATCCCAGGAGGGGCAACTCCAAGGCCGCTCGGCATTCGCCGGCGGCCTTGTTCGTTGCCCCTACTGTGTTCTTTGTCGCTTGCTGCGCTGCGCGGCCGATCCCAGGAGGGCGTAGTAAGTTTTCATGGAGCCGATGCCAGAATGGGGCACCACTCTCAACTTTATTTCAACAACAACAAGCGCGCGCTTGTCATCCCGAGGGCGCGAAGCGCCCGAGGGACCCCAAGTCTTCCTGGTTGAGGGCTCTCCCTTCGAGTCGTTTACAGCGCTTTCCTAGTGTTTGCCAGCGCCGCCACCTCCCTGACCAGGAAGACTTGAGGTCCCTCGCCCCCCTCGCTGGCGCTCGGGGGAGCTCGGGATGACAATGGTTTTATTACGCTGAGCAATTAAGGGAGAGTTCCTGCTGATTCTTCATGCACGTGTCATCCCGAGGGCGCGTAGCGCCGTCACTCGCCGCGCCTTGCGGCCCTACCTGAACTACTACAATCTCGAACAGCCACACACGGCGCTCGGCTGGCGTCCAACTGAACAACATCCCTGTCTTCAACACCCAGACAGAGGGGAGTATGAGTGAATTCCGGGTCGGCCCGCGGGACAAGGCACGCGCGGTGCACCACTTTGAATCGTTGTCTGACGCCTACAATCGAGCTGTCGAGCGAGGTCCACTGAAATACATCCGGGCCCGCGAACGACGAGCGGTGTTTGATCTCGCGAGATTTGATGACCCGTCCGTAGCGACGATGATCGACGTGGGGTGCGGTGGCGGCGTCTATGCGCTCGCCGCGAAGGCCGCTGGACTGCACGTCACTGCAGTCGATGTATCCCCCGGGATGATTGATACGGTAGCGAGTAAGGTCGATCAGGCGGTCGTCGGCGACCTCGAATCTCTCCGTCTCCAAACCACGTACCAGGTGGTCGTGTGCTCAGGCGTGTTGGAGTATGCGCTCAGCCCGGAGATCGCCGTCGAGAACCTCTGCCGTCTCGTGGCCCCGGGCGGGAGACTCGTGATTCAAACCCCGCGAGCGTCGGTCGGCGGCTCACTCTACGCACTTTGGGTCAGGAGTAGCCTCAGGTGGCGAGTGAACCTGCTCGCCATGGGCTGGCTCGCTCACGAGGTGGCACGATGGGGACTTGACCTTGTGCGATTTGAGTACCCGCTGCCTTTCAACCTCGTCGCGCTGTTCGCGCGGCCGGTCATCCTCGCTGCCGAGTTGCACCGTCCTTGAACCAGGGCATTGGGAAACTGGACAAGCGATTGCTGCTGGTGAGCGTCGCCATCCTGTGCGTTGTCGTCGTAGTGTTGGCCAGGCATCAGCAGCAAACACGAGAACTGTGGACGACCCTGACTCGTGTACCACTCTCGTCGCTCGCTCTGGCCCTGCTCCTGTGTCTCTGTCAGTTCGGCTGCCAGGCGTTACGGCTCTGGGTGCTCGTTCCCCGGGATGTCCACGTGACCATTTTGAGAGCCGCGCACGCCTTTGCGGTAGGCCAATGGTTCAACATGCTTGCACCGGTACGCGCCGGGGATGCGGTCAAGGTCATTCTGGTGAACCGCAATGCCGGGACACCCACCAGCGTGGCGACAGCGACCGGGGTCGTGTTTGCCGACAAGATCGTGGACGTAGGAACGCTGGTCTTGCTGGCCACCTCCTTCGGCATGGCGAGGCTGATGGGGGCAGCAATGGAGGCGAGACTCCCCGGCCTCAGACTGGTAGCCGCGACCGGCGTCGTCTTGGCGCTCGCCCTCCTGGGACTGAGATGGGCGCCTCGTCCGTGGCTCGAGAAGTTGACCACGCTGCGGCGCGAGCTCGTGCAAGGGATGGCTGCGCTGAAGGATCCGGTCAGGCTGCTGTGCGGTTTCTCCTTCAGCCTGGGCACGTGGCTGGCTGAGTCACTCGCATTGGGCGTATTGTGCGCGGCCCTCGGTTTTCCGCTATCGCTGCCGCAGATCGTGCTGGCGCTGGTAGCCCTCAACCTCGGCATCGCGATCCAGATCTCGGTCGCGAATCTCGGCGTCTATGAGGCCGTCCTCGCCCTGGCGTTGAGCGGGTCTGGCATTGCGCTGCCCACAGCCGTTGCCATCGCAACGCTGCACCATGCACTGCAATTGCTGAGCACCAACCTCGCCACGGCAGGTTTGTCGCTGGGGGTTGCAGTAGGAGGTTGAGAATCGCGACTTGCCTGGTGCCCAACCTCGGCGGAGCGAGGAGCTACCCCGCGGGCGGTGCCCTCCGACCGGATAGCGCGTACAACGCGACGAATGCGGCTTCCACCATGAGCGATAGGACTCCCAACGGCTCGAGCCAGACGTCCGGCGCGATGCCTGGCAAGCCGACCGTCCGACTGATGATGTAGCCCACCAGCGCTCCACCTGCGACCAGTACGCCCAACCCCCAGCCCCAACGTCGCTCGCCGCGATAGATCCCGAAGGCCGCGACGACGGCCGCTATCCCGTTTGCCAGGAACAGCACCCCTTTGTAGGTAGCGTCACCGAAGCTGCCGGGAGCGTCGATGAAGTGAATCGCGCCGGTCACGAGGATGAGGGCGATACCTGCTCCTTGCACTGCGGTCGGCGGAGTACGCATGTCTAGCCTTGCCTGGCGGGGGCGCAGATGGTCGCGCCGAGGTCGACAACCATCGTGGACGTGGTCATCGGTCCAATGCTAGCCGAGGGAGTACCAATTACGCCAACCTTTTGGCCCGTCCGCCTGTCTCATCGACATGCGCGACCTCCACCTTGCCTTCCGGACCCTCCTCCGGACCCCGTTCGTCACCAGCATCGCCGTACTGTCCCTGGCCCTGGGGATCGGGGCCAACGCCGCCATCTACTCGACCTTCCACCGCATGCTGCTCGCGCCATTGCCCGTGCGGGCGCCGTCCGAGCTGGTGAACCTGAACGCCTCGACCCCCAACCCCGGGAGCCAGTGGTGCGGTCAGGCCGGCGACTGCGACATCGTGTTCAGCTACCCGATGTTCAAGGACCTCGAGCAGGCGCAGACGCCGTTTACCGCGATCGCGGCGCACTGGGTCAACGACGTCAACGTCGCGTACGGCGACCGCACCAGCAACACGCAGGCGGCGTTCGTGTCGGGCCAGTACTTCCCGGTCCTGGGCGTTGCGCCTGAGTTGGGGCGCCTGCTGGGGCCGGCCGACGACCAGGCGATGGGCGCGAGCGCGGTCGCCGTGCTCGGGTATGGGTTCTGGAGCACCCGGCTCGGGTCCGATCCGCGCGTGCTCAATACGGTGATCCGCGTGAACGGCCAGCCGCTGACGATCGTCGGCGTCGCGCCGCGCGGCTTCGAGGGCACGACGCTCGGCATCATCCCCGCGGTGTACGTCCCGGTGACGATGCGCGAGGTGCTCTACCCGCTGCTGCGCCAGGACGCGGCCAACCGGCAGAGCTACTGGATGTACCTGTTCGCCCGTCTCAAGCCCGGCGTCTCGATCGAGCAGGCGCGCGCGGCGATCAACGTCCCCTACCACGCCATCCTCAACGACGTCGAGGCGCCGCTGCAGCAGGACATGAGCGACTCGACGCTGGCGCACTTCAAAGCCAAGCAGATCGCGGTCCTTGACGGCCGCGGCGGCCAGACTGTGCTGCGGGACAGGGTCCGGCCGTCGCTGATCCTGCTGTTCGCGACAACGGGCATCGTGCTGCTGATCGCGTGCGCCAACATCGCCAACCTGCTGCTGGCGCGCGCGGCCAACCGCTCGAGCGAGCTGGCGATCCGCCAATCGCTGGGCGCGACGCGGGGCCAGCTGTTGCGGCAGCTCTTGACCGAGTCGCTCGTGCTCGCCGCCCTGGGCGGCGCCGCGAGTCTCTTGGTCGCGCGCTGGACGCTCGCACTCATGATGGGACTCTTGCCCGCCGACACAGCCCGGAGCATGCACTTCGCCATGGACCCACGGGCGGCGTGGTTCACCGCGCTGTTGGCGATCGGCACCGGACTCTTGTTCGGCCTGTTCCCCGCCGTGCACAGCACCCGGCTCGACCTGGACAGCGTGTTGCGCACCGGCTCGGGCAAGCTGGCCGGCGGCCGTGTGGCGTCGCGATTCCGCACCACGCTCGTCACGGCGCAGATCGCGCTCTCGATGGCGCTGCTCATCTCCGCCGGGCTGCTGGTGCGGAGCCTACGGAACGTGAGCCGCGTGGACCTCGGGCTGCGCGCCGACAGCGTCGTGATGTTCGGCGTCTCGCCGACGCTCAACGGCTACTCTCCGGACCAGGCCTCCCGCCTGTTCGCGGACCTGGACGACGCGCTGCGCGCGATCCCCGGAGCCGCCGGCGTCTCGGCCGGCGCCAACCCGCTGCTGGTCAACGGCAAGAACCTGGGCCACCCCGTGGTCGTCCAGGGGTTCCAGCGCGGCCCCGATGTGGACGCCGGCTCGCGCTACAACGCGGTCGGACCGGATTACTTCCGCACGCTGGGCGTAGCGCTGCTCGCCGGGCGGGAGTTCACGGCCGCGGACGGACTCGGCGCACCCAAAGTCGCGGTCGTCAACGAGGCGTTCGCGAAGAAGTTCCACCTCGGCGGCGACGTCGTCGGCAAGTTCATGGGCTTGAACGACACGCTCAACTTGCAGATCGTCGGGCTCGTGAAGGACGCGAAGTACAGCCAGGTGAAACAGCCGGTGCCGCCGACGTTCTTCCTGCCCTACCGGCAGTATCCGACGTTTGGCTCGCTGACGTTCTACGTGCGTGCGGCCGGCGACCCCCGCGCCATCGAGCGTGCCATTCCCGGCGTCGTGCGGCAGCTCGACCCGACCTTGCCCATCGAGCGGCTGCAGACCGTGCCCGAGCAGGTCCGTAGCAACGTGTTCCTCGATCGCTTACTCGGCAGCCTCGCGTTCGCGTTCGCCGCGCTCGCGACGCTGCTCGCGGCCGTGGGGCTCTACGGCGTGCTCGCGTACTCGGTGGCGCAGCGCACCCGCGAGATCGGCGTGCGCATGGCCCTGGGCGCCGACGCCGGACGCATCGGGCGGATGGTGCTGAGGCAGGTTGGCGTCATGACGATCGTCGGCGCGCCGATCGGCATCGCCGGCGCGATCGCGCTGGGCCGGGGCGCGCGGTCCATCCTGTTCGGACTCGACGGGACCGATCCGATCGCGATCGGGGGCGCGGCTTGCATCCTGGCCATCGTCGCGCTGGCCGCCGGCTACCTGCCCGCGTATCGCGCGTCGCGCGTGGACCCGGTCAAGGCAATCCGCTACGAGTGACTCAAAGAACTATGCCAGATCCTTCCAATTCGGATTGCTGGAGCGGATCAACGCAAGTTTCTTCGATCGTGACCAGCCCTTGATCTGCTTCTCACGCGCGATGGCAACATGCACGTCGGTGAAGGATTCGAAGTAGACGAGGTGCTTGATGTTGTACCGTTTCGTGAACCCGTCGAGCAGCTTCTCCCGATGCTCATGGACGCGTCGTTCCAGATCATTGGTAACGCCAACGTACAGCGCTCGCCGACCGCTCGACATGATGTACACGTAGTAGGTTTTCATTTCGAACGACGCCAATCTGGGGCAGGATCTTCAATTTCCTTTCAACTAACGAAAAACACCGCTTGTCATCCCGAGCGATCCCGACCCCGAGCGGAGCGAGGGGGAGGGGCGCGAGGGACCTCGGAATCTCCGAAATGCAACGAATCGGAGATCCCTGCTTGATGCCCCAAGTTGAACGCAGTCAACACCCAAAGATTCCGAGGTCCCTCGGGCGCTTCGCGCCCTCGGGATGACAAGGGGGTTTGTTATGCTGAGCAATTAAAGGAGAGATGCTAGCGCAACTGAAATGTTGAAGAGAACTTAGCTCTTCATGCACCCTATCCTCGCAACCTTCGTTCTCCTCGCGCAGCAACCCGACACCACCCTCTGGACGCGACTCCATTACCGTTTCGTCGGACCCGAAGGGAACCGCGCCACCGCCGCCCTCGGCGAGCCGGGCAACCCCCTCGTGGCCTACGTCGGCGCCGCGTCGGGTGGAGTGTGGAAGACCGAGGATGGCGGCGTGCACTGGCGTGCGGTGTTCGACAGCGAGCCCGCCCAGGCGATCGGCGCGCTCGCGATGGCACCCTCGGCGCACAACGTGCTCTGGGCCGGCACCGGCGAGACGTTCTTCATCCGCTCGATGACGGCGCTCGGCGACGGCGTGTACCGCTCCACCGACCAAGGCCGCAGCTGGCAGCACATGGGCCTCGACTCGACCGGGCGCATCGCCCGCATCGTCATCGATCCGACGAACCCCGACATCGTGCTCGTCTGCGCCCTGGGCCGCGCCTACGGGCCGGCACAGCAGCGCGGCGTGTATCGCACCGCGGACGGCGGCCGCAGCTGGGCGCGCGTGCTGTTCGTCGACCCCAACACCGGCTGCTCCGACCTCGCCATCGATCCGGGCGACCCCAACACGTTCTTCGCCGGCACGTGGCAATTCGAGGTGAAGACCTGGCACCTGCAGAGCGGCGGGCCCGGGAGCGGGCTGTGGGTAAGCCGCGACGGCGGGGTGACGTGGAAGCGGCTCACAGGTCGCGGGCTCCCGGGCGCGGAGCACATCGTCGGCAAGGTCGCCGTGGCGGTCGCCCCGTCGAATCCGAACACCGTGTACGCGCTAATCGAGGACAAGGACCCGACGCTCTACAGGAGCGACGACCGCGGGGTCAATTGGCGCGTGATGTCGCGCAATCACGACATGGCCGAGCGTGCGCCGTATTACGTGCGCTTCACCGTGGCGCCGGACGACGAGGACCGGCTCTACTTCGTGTCGGTGCGCGTCAGCATGTCCCACGACGGCGGCTTAACGATAAAACGCCTGGGATTCGGTGCCGGCGGCGACACCCACGACTTCTGGATCGACCCGCTGAACCCGGCGCGCATGATGATCGCCGACGACGGTGGCGCGAGCATCACCCTCACCGGCGGCAACAGTTGGGCGCGGATCGTGCTGCCCATC